>JBCKPH010000014.1:0-34045 GCA_038901755.1 Burkholderiaceae bacterium
ACCTGTTCCGGTTGGTTGCCCGCAATGCCACCGGCTTCAAGGAACTGATCCCAGTCTCGGCAACACCGATCCAGCAGAGCCAGTGAACGAACCAGCCGAATCACCACTCGCCGGAAATGAAACTCGATGGCGACGGGGCGTGTAGCGTTGGGGACAGTCTGGCCTTGTAGCAACTGCAGGCTTGGATTTACCCAGGGATCGAAGACCTTCCAGACTCCCAGGTTCCAGCGAGCTTCCGTCGGGGAATCGATCTGAACACCATGTCGCTTCAGCATCTGTTTCCTAGATTCGAAGTGACAAGTGACGACGCTTCCAGCAAAGCCCTGGGCGGGCCGATGACGACGCGCCTCTGGGACGCCGAGGAGCGCAGCGTGGCGGGGTCGGCGCGCCCTGGCGCGTCCAAGTCCGCATGTCTGAGTCCCTGTACCCAGGGGCGAGTTTGCGGACTTGCCCCGCTGCGCGAGCACCGCAGGGGAGTCAGCGCGCAGCGCTGGCCGTCACAGCGAAGCGGCGGCAGCGGCCTGCCCAGGGCTTGGCGCGCGAGCACACTCATTTTTACCGGCCCATCTATTGATGATTGGGATCACAAGGAATCAGAAAAGGCATCCGCAGCGAGAGCCTGCGCGACGCGCTCGATGTCCGGCCCGAGCGCGCGATCCTCATCGAGCATCGGCACCATGGCGCGCAATTTGGCGTAACTCGCGCGCGGACCGGCGCCCATGGTGGCGATGTTGGTGCCACGCAGATCGATCGCCTGCGCGGCGATGATCAACTCGATCGCCACCAGATAGCGCGCGCGCTCGACCTGCTCGCCGAGCTTCTCCGCGCAATGCAGGGCCATGCAGGCATGGTCCTCGACGCCTTCGGAGACGACCAGAAAATCGAGCGACGCCGGGTTCGCGCGCATTCGTATGTCGCTCCAGAGCGAACTCATGGTTTTCTGCAAAGGCCCGAAGCCCGAATGGGCCGGGCCGTGGCGCGTCAGTTGCAGCGGCAGATCGGTGAGTGCCGGGTTCATGAAGCGCTGGCAACGCCCGGCGCTCAGGCTGGAGACTTGCGCCAGCGCGATGGCGCAGCTGTCCAGGGTCAAGGCGAGCGCCGGAACGTGGAAGTTACCGTTTGACAACAGGGTTTGCCTGTCGGCAACGACCAGCGGGCTATCGGCGCGGGAGTTCAATTCGATCTCAAGTTGCTGCACGGCCTGGCTCACCATCCAATGGGTGCTGCCGTGCACTTGCGGCACGACGCGCAGCGACAGCGGGTCCTGCAGGCGGCGCGCCGCGTCGGGTGCAAACAGCGCGCTGGCGCGCAGCAGGTGGCGCAGCCGCGCGGCCACTTCCTCCTGACCGGCAGCCGGGCGGGCTGCCGCCACCCGCACATTGAGCGCCGAGACATTCGCGCGAAAGGCTTCATGCGACAGGGCTACGGCGACCAGCCAGGAGTCGAGCAGTCGTTGCAGGTCATGCAGCACCAGGCTGGAGCGTCCGACAGCGACCGCATTGGAACTGAACAGGGACAGGCCGTCCTTTGCGCCCAGCGTCACCGGGGACAGACCGGCACGCTGCAAGGCCTCGGCCCCAGGCAGCACCGTTCCTTCGTGCTCGGCCTGGCCCTCGCCCAACAGGACCAGCGCCAGATGCGCCAGCAGCGGCATGTCGGTGACGCCGATCGAGCCGTGGCGCGGCATGCAGGGATGCACGCCATGATTGAGCAACGCCAGCGTGGCGTCGAACACCGGCAGCGAGATGCCGCTGCCGCCGCGCGCCAGGCCGGCCAATCGGGCGAACAGCGCTGCCCTGGTGGTTTCGCGGTCGCAGGCCGGGCCGACGGCGACCGAGCGGGCCTGCACGGCACGGCGCTGGTAGGCGCCCAGGTCATCTGCGTCGAGCTTTTCTCCGGCATTGGGGCCCAGCGCTGAATTGACGCCATAGAGCGCCGGCCCGGCGCTCATCAAGTGCTCGACCACGGCCCTGGCCGTGGCCATCTGCGAGCGCGCCGCCGGGTCCAGGCTGACCGCTTCGTTCTCCCGGGCGACCCGGATCACATCCGCAATATGCAGCGTGTCCTGGCCCAGTTTGATCGTCATCGCCTGTTTTTCCCCGGCGCAGCAACCGGTTCAGCGGCTCATCAAGCGGCTCGCGCCCGCTCAAGCACCTTCATGCGGTCAATTTCGTCCATCTGGTCCTTGTGCAGGAACTGCTTGCCGTAGGTCATGTAGACCCTCTGCATGATGAAGATCTCAAACAGGTCGGGGTCGATGTGACCGTTCTTGGAAAAGTTCGCCAGGACATCAAGCGCCTGTGACAGCTTCATCGCCGTCTTGTACGGTCGGTCGCCTGCCGTCAAGGCCTCGAAGATGTCGGCAATTCCCATCATGCGCGCTTGCAGCGACATCTCGTCCTTTTTCAGGCCATTCGGGTAGCCCTTGCCGTCCATCCGCTCGTGGTGGCCGCCGGCATATTCCGGAACATTGCGCAAATGCTTCGGCCAGGGCAGGCGTTTCAGCATCTTGATGGTCAACACGATGTGGTTGTTGATGATCTCGCGCTCGGCGCCGGTGAGTGTTCCGGCGCGGATGCAAAGATTCTCCGTTTCGTTTTCGCTGAGCATCGGAACGGTTTTGCCATCGGCATTGGTCCAGTGGCGTGACGCCGCGATGTCGCGCACCCGTTGCTGCTCCTGCGGATCCATGGCCTCGCCGCCCTTATTGCTCTTGCGCAGAAGGGCTCGCTCCTCGTCCAGCGTGCTGGCCTCGGTCTGGAATGCCGCCTCAAGTTCGGCGTCGGCTGCAGGGTCGGTGGCAGGACGGCGCTCCAGCATGGCTTGGAGCTTGCGGATTTGCGCATCGCGCTTGAGCACCTCAATGCGGGTATCGACCAGCTCGATGCGGTCAAACAGGGTTTGCAGCTTGCTCGCCTTGTCGACCACATGGACCGGCGTCGTGATCTTGCCGCAGTCGTGCAGCAACCCGGCTATCCGCAGTTCGTAGCGATCAGCTTCGGTCATGGAAAAGCCGGCGTAGGGGCCGCTGCGGGTCACGTTCACCGCTTCGGCCAACATCGTCGTCAAGGCCGGAACGCGCTGGCAGTGGCCCGAGGTGTAGGCTGATTTCTCGTCGATGGCGACGTTGATCAGATCGATCAGGGACTCGAACAGCTCGATCATCTGGTTGATCAGTTGCCGGTTTGTCAGAGCAATGGCCGCCTGCGACGCCAGCGATTCGGCCAGCCGTTGATCGGTCAGCGGAAACGGAATCGTCGCCCCGGTTTCGCGTTCCTTGGCGTTGATCAGTTGCAGCACCCCGATCACCGTGTTCTCATGGTTTTTCAGCGGCACGGTCAGGAACGACTGCGAGCGGTAGCCGGTGCGCTGGTCAAAGGCGCGGGTGCCCGAGAAGTCAAAGCCGGCTTCCATGTAGGCGTCGGCGATGTTGACGGTCTTGTCGTGGATGGCGGCATAGGCGGCCACCAGAGCGGTGTTGGGAAGTCCGAACTCGTTCTTCAACGGCAGCGGCGCCAGCGTGATTGGTTTGCCAGTCGTTCCGCCCCGGGCCATGCCAAGCGAGGTGGTGCGCATGATCTCGAAACGCAGCGCCGTTCCCTCATCGTTCATCAAATAGATGGTGCCGCCGTCGGCGTGAGTAAGGGTCTGCGCGGCGATCAGAATTTGCTCCAGCAGGCGCGGCAGATCGCGTTCTGCGGAGAGCGCGGTGCCGATCGCGTTGAGTTGGTCAAAGCGCTCGAAAAGCTCATGCGCCGTTTCCAGGTGTTGTGCGTTCGTCTTAGTGTCCATGGCTCGGTCTTGCCTCTTGCTCAGTAATTCAAACCCATTGCCTCCCGGACATCCTGCATCGTGCGGCGGGCTGTAACACGCGCCCGCTCTGTGCCCGCGTCCAGAATATCACGCACGCGCTGCGGGTGCGTGACATATTCCTCGGCACGTTCGAGCATCGGTTGCTGCTCGCGCAAAATCGCGTCGATGACCGGCTGCTTGCACTCCAGGCAGCCTATTCCCGCGCTGGTGCAGCCTTGCGTCACCCATTGGCGCGTCGCGGCGTCTGAGTAGACCAGGTGAAACTGCCAGACCGGGCATTTGGCCGGGTCGCCCGGATCGCTGCGCCGCACCCGCGCCGGATCGGTCCGCATGCGCCGCACCTTCTGCTCGACGCTGGCGCGGTCCTCGCGCATGGCGATGGCGTTGTTGTAGCTCTTGCTCATCTTGGCGCCATCGAGCCCCGGCAGCTTGCTCGCCCCGGTCAGCAACACCTGGGGCTCGGTTAGCACCGACCTGCCGGTTCCGCTCAGATGGCTCGTCAGCCGCTCGCGCTCGCCCGGGTCTAGCGCGGCGCTCGCCGCGATCAGCGCCATGCCGCGTTGCATGGCTTCGCTGCTGCCGGTTTCCTGGTAAGTCTTGCGTGTCGATTCGAGGGCCTTGACGCTGGCCTTCGGCAGTTTCTTCAGCGTCAATGCAACCTTTGCTTCGAAATCCGGCTCGCGCCCGTACAGGTGATTGAAGCGCCGCGCCACCTCCCTGGTCAGTTCGACGTGACTTGCCTGGTCCTCGCCGACCGGGACAAAGTTGGCGCGGTAAATCAGGATGTCGGCTGCCTGCAGCAGGGGATACCCGAGAAAGCCGTAGGTGGAGAGATCCTTGTCCTTGAGTTTCTCCTGCTGGTTTTTGTAGGTCGGCACGCGCTCCAGCCAGCCGATCGGCGTTCCCATGGCAAGCAGGGCGAACAATTCGGCGTGCTCGGGCAGGCGGCTTTGCAGGAACAGCGTGCATTGGTTCGGGTCGATGCCGGCGGCAAGCCAGTCGATCACCATCTCGTAGACGTTCTCGCCGATCACCTCACGGCTCTCGTAGTGGGTGGTCAGCGCGTGCCAGTCGGCGACAAAGTAAAAACACTCCATCTTGGACTGCAGTCGCACCCAGTTCTTCAGCGCGCCATGGTAGTGACCCAGATGCAAGGCGCCGGTCGGCCGCATGCCCGACAGCACGCGTTGTCTGGGTTCTGCGCTGGTGGGCGTCATGAGGGACTCGATTTCAGGTGGAAGAGGAGGATGCTGAACGACATGGCGCGCGCTTGAATTCTGGCTTCACCCGGGCGCCTCAGCGCAGCAGGAGACCCAGCGGCGACAGGACCAGGTTGAGAAGGCCAAAGGTCAGGCCCATCAGCGGCCTCATCCACAGGGTGCTGACGATGCCGCTGATCACCAGCGCCATGACGATGAAGAAGCCCCAGGGCTCAACACGTGACACCAGCGCGGCCTGGCGCCAGGGCAGCAGGCCGACCAGAATGCGGCCACCGTCGAGCGGCGGCAGTGGAAAAAGATTGAACACGAACATCACGACATTGACCAGCATGCCGGCGCGACACATCTGAACGAAAAAAGGCTCGTTCAGATTGAGCGCCAGCAGCAGATAGAGCAACACGCCCCAGGCCAGCGCCTGCAGCAGATTGGCGCCGGGACCGGCAAGGGCGACCCAGACCATGTCCTGTTTGGGCTTGCGCAGATTGCCAAAACGCACCGGAACCGGCTTGGCATAGCCAAACAGCAAAGGGCCTCCGGGCAGGCTTGCCGTGGCAAAGTACAGCAGGAGGGGCATCAGGATGGTGCCGACCGGGTCAATGTGCGGCAGCGGATTCAAGGTGACACGACCGAGCATCCAGGCCGTGTTGTCGCCCAGGCGCAACGCGGCATAACCGTGCGCCGCCTCGTGCAGGGTGATGGCGAACAGCACCGGCAGCGCGTAGATCAGTACCGTCTGAATGAATGAGCTGCTGTCCACCGGATGATTGTCTCAGACCGGCATCGGCCCTATTGCGCCACTCACTCAGCCTGTCCCTAAGCTTGCAGACCGAGTGGCGCCAGCGCGCCGCGGCCTTGCCGCAGAAGCTCGGGCGCGCCACCCCTCCCCATCGCCGTCAGGTCGATGACCGTGGTCGGTTCCGAGGCGCAGGCGCCGGCGTCGATGACGGCGGCGATGTCGTGTTCAAAGCGCCTGCGAATCTCGCTCGCATCGTTCAGCGGTTGCAACTCGCCGGCCGGAATCAGCGTCGTGGCCAGCAGCGGGCCGCAGTGCAGTGCCAACAATGCCTGCAGCACCAGGTGATCGGGCACGCGCAAGCCGATCGATTTTCGTTGCGGGTGGCTGAGTCGGCGTGGCAGGTCCCTGTTTGCTTCGAGAATGAAGGTGTAGGGACCGGGCGTGGCAAGTTTGAGCAGGCGGTACTGGCGGTTGTCGACGCGGGCGTAGCTCGACAGTTCGCTTAAGTCCCGGCACAGCAGCGTCAGGTGGTGCCGATCATCGATCTGTCGGATGCGGCGCAACTGCGCCGCCGCTGCCTTGTCATCCAGGTGGCAAACCAGCGCATAACTTGAGTCGGTCGGCAGGGCAATGATTCCCCCCTGCTCCAGCAATGCAACCGCCTCCTTCAGCAGCCGCGTCTGGGGATTTTCGGGATGAACCTCGAAGTACTGCGCCATCAACGGGCTCCGTCGGAGCCGTTTCGATCATTGAATGCGGCTCTCCAGCAGGGTCCAGACGGGAGTCAGATCGTCTGGCAGCAAGGGCAGGGTGCCAAGGTCGATGCGGCTTTCATCCGGACTGTGGAAATCGCTGCCGCGCGAGGCAGCCAGGCCGAACTCCTTGGCCGTGTCAGCGTAACGCAGAGCATCGGCCGCGCTGTGGCTCCCGGTGACCACCTCGAGGGCCTTACCGCCATGGGTCTTGAACTCGGAGAAAAGCGCATATTCCTCATTCGCCGAAAACTTGTAGCGCGCCGGATGTGCGATGACGGCAATGCCGCCAGCGCCGGCGATCCAGGCCACCGCGTTGGCCAGCGTGGCCCAGCAGTGTGGTACGTAACCCGGCTTGTCCTCGGTGAGAAAACGGCGGAACACCTCGTAGGTATCGCGGCAGACACCGGACTCGACCAGGAAGCGCGCGAAATGAGTGCGCGAGATCAGCTCGGGGTTGCCGACATACTTCAGGGCGCCCTCATAGGCGTTCTGAATGCCGACCTTGGCCAGGCTCTCGCTCATCTCCTGCGCGCGACGGCCCCGTCCCGACCGGGTGTTGTGCAGACCTTGCAGCAACTGGGCATTCTCCGGGTCAACGCCGAGCCCGACCACATGGACCGTGACTTCGGCGAAGGTGACGGAAATCTCAACCCCGCTCAAATATGGCAAGCCCTGGCTTCGGGCGGCGACCAGCGCGCGCGCCTGGCCACCGATTTCGTCGTGGTCGGTCAGTGACCAAAGCTCAACCCCATTGGCCTTGGCCCGGCCGGCCAGAGTTTCAGGAGTCAGGGTTCCGTCCGAGACCGTCGAGTGACAGTGGAGGTCGGCGTTCAGGATTGCGCTCACCCACCGATTCTAGAGCTTGCCTGCCATGCCATGGCTCCGGCTAAGGTGATTCCGCGGCCTCGATCATGTAACGCAGCCGTCTCGTTCCCTGCCACTCGTCGGCCTCCAGCCGGTAGGCGAGCCTTGCCCGTGCCGGAAGTTGCTCGGTGTGGCCAAACCAGATTGCATCGACGATCTCGCCCCGGTGCCGCAGTTTGAGCGCCAGATGCTTGTCGGCCAGCAGTCTTTGCGAAACCACTTCCACCTCGTCGCTGAACAGGGGCGGCGCGAAGCCCTGGCCCCAGACTTCCCTCTGCAGGGCGTCAATGACGTCGATGCGCCGGTACTGTGGGTCAAGTTCGCCGTCGGTCTCCAGGCGCCGCAGCAGGGTCGCCGGGTCCAGCCATTCCTGCGCCACGGCACGCATGGCCTGCTCGAAGCGGTCGAAATTTTCCTCGGCTATGGTGCAACCGGCAGCCATGGCGTGCCCGCCAAAACGCAGCAGGATATCGGGCTCGCGCTTGGCCACCAGGTCCAGGGCATCGCGCAGGTGAAAACCCTGAATCGAGCGTCCGGACCCCTTGAGCTCATGCTCCCGGCCCGGCGCGCGGCTGGCGGCGAAAACAAAGCTGGGGCGGTGAAACCGGTCCTTCAAGCGAGCCGCGACGATGCCCACCACGCCTTCATGAAAGTCCGGGTCGAAGATGACCAGAGCCGGCGGCGCCTCTGCGCCTTCCTCGAACATCGACTCGGCTGTGGCCAGCGCCTGCTCGCGCATGTCGACCTCAATGTCGCGCCGATCCCGGTTGATGCGGTCCAGCGTCGCCGCCAGTTCCTGCGCCCGCGCGGCGTCGTCGGTCAGCAGGCATTCGATGCCCAGCGTCATGTCGCTGAGCCGCCCGGCAGCGTTGATGCGCGGCCCCAGCGCAAAGCCGAGGTCGAAAGTGCTGGCCTTGGCGATGCGCCGGCCGGCGATCTGGAACAGGCTGTTGATCCCGACCGGAGCGCTGCCTGCGCGCATGCGTTTCAGGCCCTGCGCGACCAGGCGACGGTTATTGGCGTCGAGTTTGACCACATCGGCCACGGTCCCGAGCGCAACCAGGGGCAGCAGGGCGTCGAGCCTGGGTTGCTGCTCCGGAGCGAAGCGCCCGCGCCGGCGCAGTTCGGCGCGCAGCGCCAGCAGCACGTAGAACATGACGCCGACGCCGGCCATCGCCTTGCTCGGGAAGCTGCAGCCGGGCTGGTTCGGATTCACGATGACGGCAGCGGCTGGCAATTCGGCGCCGGGCAGGTGATGGTCGGTCACCAGCACCTGCAGGCCGAGGGCATTGGCGTGGCGCACGCCCTCAACGCTGGCGATGCCGTTGTCCACGGTGATCAGCAGGTCGGCCGCGCGGTCCCGAACACGCTCTGCAATGGCCGGCGTCAGTCCATAGCCGTCAAGCACACGGTCCGGAACGACGTAGCCGACCCGCTGCGCGCCAAGCAGTCGCAGCCCGCGCAGCGCGACGGCACAGGCGGTGGCGCCGTCGCAGTCGTAGTCGGCAACGATGCAGATGCTGCGCCCCTGCTCGATCATGTCGGCCAGCAGGAGCGCAGCATCTGTCGCACCCTTGAGGCCTTCGGGCGGCAGCAGATGAGCCAGTCCGATGTCTAGCTCTGCCATGCTGGAGATTCCGCGTGCGGCAAACAGGCGAGCCAGCAGCGGATGCACGCCGCCCTGTTCCAGCGCCCAGGCGGTGCGCGGCGGCACATCGCGAACCACCAGCTTCATAGCCGATCCAGCAATTGCTGGCGTGACGGGGGTCGTATTCGGCGCATCACGCGTGAAAGGAATCCGCCGGCCGCGCTGGCCAGGGTGATGCAGGAGCGCTCGCCACAAAGCGACAGACGGACCGGCGCGCCTGCCTGCAAGCGACGATTCAATTCGGCCAACAGGCCGCCGTCCAGCGCCCGCCAGGCCTCGGCATAGGCGTGGCTGTCGCGATGCAGGGCGGCGCGGCGCAGTGAGGTGTCAATCACCGCTTGTTCGCCCGGCTCGACGCCGCTTGCCGGTGCGGGACCGCAACCGCTGACCCAGAAAGAATTGACGGGCAGCAGGCCAAGGCGCTCGCGCTCGGCATTGACCGGGCTCGTGTACAGCAGCATCTGCATTTCGCTTTGCAAGCGCCGGATCAGGCTCGCGCCGGCCGAACGCGGCAGCCAGTCGCCCACATCGCGACCGACCACGCGATCCAGCGAGGCGCAGGGAAGGTCGGAGAAAAGCCCGGAGCGGGCCAGCCAGGTGCCGCGGCGCAGGTGAAACAACTCGATGCCGTCTTCGGCAAAGTACGGCTGCATGGTCCGCAGCAATTCCAGGCAATGTGATTCTGAAAGCTCCAGCGCCTCCGGGTCGCTCATCGACACATGGTCCTGGCCCAACTGCCAGTGGCAGGGCGTGACGAAGGCCCAGGCCTCCCGCGCTGCAACAGTCCCCGCGAGCAACAAGCCCTGCGCCCGCAGTGCGCGAGCGGCTCCCGATGCGAACGGCACCAGGCCGTCGCGCAGGGTCAGGCCGGCGCACTGTGCCTGCAACCGTTCATGCGGCGGCGTCAGGCTGAACTCGTCGCCCTGATCAGTGAGTCCCGGCGTCAGGGCCGACAGCAGGCGCTCCAACTGTGGCAGCTTCAATTCGCTCTGACGCTGGCGGCAGGTTGCGTCGAGCGTTGCCGCAAAGGGTATCAGCGCATGCATGGCGGGATTGTCCGGGATTGGGAATGCCACAATTGGCATTCATGTCTCTTCCCTATGAGCTGGTGCTGGGCTGGCGCTACACCCGTGCCGGCCGGACCACGCGCCGCAACGGCTTCATCTCCTTCATCTCAGGCGTATCGATGCTGGGCATTGCTCTTGGCGTTGCGGCGCTGATTATCGTCCTGAGCGTGATGAACGGGTTTCAGAAAGAGGTCCGGGACCGCATGCTTGGCGTGCTGTCGCACGTGGAAATCTTCGCGCCGGGCGGCGCCGCCCTGGCGGATCCGCAAAAAACCATGGCCGAAGCGCGCCGCTTGCCTGAGGTGGTGGGTGCTGCCCCATTCATTGCCGCGCAGGCCCTGGTGGCGCGCGGCGAGGACATGAAGGGCGCCATCGTCCGTGGCATCGACCCGGCGCTTGAGCCTGAGGTGACCGAGCTGGTCCGACCGCTGCGCACGACCAGCCTGGCGCGCCTGCTGCCAGGCGAATTCGGCGTGATTCTGGGCGGAGAGCTGGCGCGCAGCCTCGGCGCCCGCGACGGCGACAGGGTGACGCTGATTGTTCCTGGGGGCCAGGTAACGCCGGCCGGCGCGCTGCCGCGCCTGAAGCAACTGACCGTTGTCGGCAGCTTCGACTCGGGTCACTTCGAGTACGACTCGGCCTTGCTGCTGATGCATCAGGATGACGCGGCGCGCCTGTTCCGGCTCGAGGGTCCGACCGGTATCCGCTTGAAGCTAAAGGATCTGCATCAGGCGCGCGAGGTGGCACAGCGTCTGAGCCAGACCATGACTGGCGAACTCCGTGTGCGCGACTGGACGCGGCAGAACCGCAACTGGTTCGCCGCCGTGCAACTGGAAAAACGCATGATGTTCATCATCCTGACCCTGATCATCGCCGTGGCCGCCTTCAACCTGGTCAGCACCCTGGTCATGACGGTGACGGACAAGCGCGCCGACATCGCCATCCTGCGCACCCTCGGCGCCAGTCCACGCAGCATCATGGGAATTTTTGTCATTCAGGGTGCGTTCATTGGCGTGGTCGGCACGCTGGCCGGCGTTGCGCTGGGACTGGGTGTCGCCTTTAACATCGACGTGCTGGTTCCCGCGCTGGAGCGCCTGCTGGGCGCGAGCTTCCTGCCCAAGGAGATCTACCTCATCAGCCGCATGCCGAGCGACCCGCAGCAGGCCGATATCCTGCCGATCACCATCATTTCGCTGCTGTTGGCGTTTGCCGCGACCCTCTATCCGAGCTGGCGCGCCAGCCGGGTGCATCCCGCCGAGGCGCTGCGTTATGAATAATGTGGGCATGATCGCATTGGCCGTTGCGCCTGCGTCGCCAAGCCGGGACCGGAGTGATCTCCCTCTCCTTGCGGGAGAGGGCAGGGGTGAGGGCAAGGCTGTCCTGAGCGCGCAGGGGTTGTGCAAGAGGTTCACCGAAGGCCGGCTCGACGTCGAGGTGCTGCGCGGCGTGGACCTCGAGGTGTTTCGCGGCGAGACGGTCGCCATTGTCGGAGTGTCGGGATCAGGCAAGAGCACGCTGATGCACTTGCTCGGCGGACTGGACCAGCCCAGCAGCGGTGTGGTGCGCGCCCTGGGCCAGGATTTATCCAAGGCGTCGCCGGCCGAACAGGGGGTTCTGCGCAATCGCCATCTGGGCTTTGTCTACCAGTTCCATCATTTGTTGCCTGAGTTCGATGCCCAGGACAACGTGGCGATGCCGCTGTGGATTCGGCGCCTGCCGCGTCAGGAAAGCGCAAGGCGGGCCGCGGAAACGCTGGACGCGGTTGGGCTTGCCGAGCGCCTCATGCACCGGCCCTCCGAACTGTCCGGGGGTGAGCGCCAGCGCGTCGCCATCGCCCGCGCCCTGGTGACGCGACCGGCCTGCGTGCTGGCCGACGAGCCGACCGGAAACCTGGATCGTTCAACCGCCCATGGCGTGTTGGACCTGATGCTGCGTCTGGCGCAGGAACAGGGCACGGCGTTCGTGGTTGTCACCCATGACGAGGCGCTGGCCGCGCGCTGCCAGCGGCAACTGCGGCTGGTGCAGGGACGTCTGGCTAAAGCTTGACGCTGGCGCGGGCGACGGCGTGGCGGCGATCCCGCGTCCATGTTGGTAACATGTGCCTTGACCCGTTCATGGCCACCGTACCCAAGTTGCGCGAAATGTCCAGCGCAGTCGCCAGATTTGACCCTCGCAGGGCGCCGCCATGACCATCAAGGTTCATCAGCGCCTGCTGCTGACGGGTGCGGCCGGTGGACTCGGCAAGGCCTTGCGCGACCGCCTGAAAGCCAATTGCTCGATCCTCAGGCTCTCTGACATTGCGCCCCTTGCCGAGGCTGGGGCGGACGAAGAAATCGTCATGGCTGATCTGGCCGACGCGGCTGCCGTGGACCGAATGGTGCAAGGCGTCAATGCCATCGTCCATCTTGGCGGCGTATCGGTCGAGGGGCCGTTCCTGCCCATCCTGCAGGCCAACATCCTCGGGCTGCACCACCTGTACGAGGCGGCGCGCAAGCACGGTGTGACGCGAATCGTTTTCGCCAGCTCGAACCATGTCACGGGCTTCTATCACCAGAGCCAGACCATCACGCCGGACATGCCGGCCAGACCGGACGGGAATTACGGGGTGAGCAAGGCCTTTGGCGAAGATCTGTCGCGCTTTTACTTCGACCGCTACGGCATCGAGACCGCCTGCCTGCGCATCGGGTCATCGTTTCCCGCGCCGAAGGATCGCCGCATGCTGGCGACCTGGCTCAGTTACGGCGACCTGCACCGGCTGATCACGGCCTGTCTGACGACGCCCGTGCTGGGACACTCGATCATTTACGGCATGTCGGACAACGCCGTCACCTGGTGGGACAATGCCTGGGCGCGGCATATCGGCTACCGGCCGATCGACAGTTCCGACCCGTTTCGAGCAGCCATGTTTGCCAGCACATCCGAGCCGGACCTGGGCGACCCCGCGGTGCAGTTTCAGGGTGGCGAATTTGTCAAGCTTGGCCCCTACAACGAATAAATCGAGTTGCCGGTTTATCGTTCATTGAGACAATCACTTCCTTCACCAACCCACGGAGAACCCGCATGAAATCAAGACGCAAACTTTTCATTGCCCTGACGCTCGCCGGCCTGCTGCCGCTCGTCGCGCAGGCGCAGAACATCGTGCTCAGGGCGCACGACACGCATCCGTCTGGCTACCCGACGGTGGCGGCGATTGAGAGCATGGGCAAGAAACTTGAAGCCGCCACCAATGGACGGATCAAGTTGCAGATGTTTCCTGGCGCCGTTCTTGGCCAGGAAAAGGAAGCTGTTGAACAGACGCAACTCGGTGCGATCCACATCGCGCGCATCTCGCTTGGCGTGATCGGCCCGATCGTGCCCGAGGTGAATGTGTTCAACATGCCCTTTGTTTTTCGCAACGAGGCGCACATGCGCGCTGTCGTCGATGGGCCGATCGGGGCCGAATTGCTCGACAAAGTCAGCAACAGCCCGGCCAAGCTGGTGGCTTTGGGTTGGATGGACGGCGGCTCGCGCAGTCTTTACACCAAGAAGCGGGTGACCAGCCCGGCCGACCTTGCCGGCGTCAAGGTGCGCATGATGGGCAATCCGTTGTTCGTCGACACCATGAACGCCATGGGCGGCAACGGCATCTCGATGGCTTACGGCGAGGTCTTCAGCGCGCTGCAAACCGGCGTCATCGACGGCGCGGAGAACAACCCGCCGAGCTACTTCACCGCCAACCACTACACGACGCCGGCCAAGTTTTACGCCCAGACCAACCACCTGATCATCCCGGAGATCTTCGTCATGTCCAAGGCCACCTGGGACAAGTTCTCCAGAGAGGACCAGGCGCTGGTGAAGAAGTTGTCGCGCGAGGCGCAGCTTGAACAGCGCGCCCTGTGGGACAAGAGCGTGGCCGAGTACACGGTCAAGCTGAAAGCCGCTGGCATCGAGTTTGTCAACGTCGACCAGAAGCCGTTTTTCGATGCGACGGCCCCGGTGCGGGCCAAGTACGGCGCCCAGTACGCCGACCTGATGAAACGCATCGAAGCGGTGCGCTGATCATCCGCATCCACGCCGGGCGCCCGCGACGGGCGGCCCGGCAGCGCGCTGCCCGCGCTGGGCGTTCGAGAGACCGGAACAATGAAACAGACGATTCTGCGTTGCAACGATGCGCTTTACCTGGGCTGCATCTGGGTCTCGGGCCTGGCCATTCTCTTGATGTCGCTGATCATCCCCTGGGGCATTTTTACCCGTTACGTGCTGGGCTCGGGATCGCAATGGCCCGAGCCCATCGCCATACTGTTGATGGTGGTCTTTTCCTTCATCGGAGCTGCCGCCAGCTACCGGGCCGGCGCGCATATTGCCGTGGCCATGCTGACCTCGCGTGTGAGCCAGGGCTTGCGACTGTTCTTGGGCCGGCTCGTTCACTTCCTGATGGGCGCGGTCGCGCTATATATGGCCTACTACGGCACACGACTTTGCATGGCGACCTGGAACCAGAGCATTGGCGAAATCCCCTGGATGCCGGTCGGCGTCACCTACCTGCCGCTGCCCCTGGGCGGGTTGATCACGCTGATCTTCGTGCTTGAGCATGTGCTGTATGGCAGCCAGAGCGAGCGCAAGGTTGTGAGCTTTGATCACGAAGCCGGCGAGGGGGATCTCTGATGGACGCATTCATCCTGCTCGGGTCCTTCCTGGTCCTGATGCTCATCGGCATGCCGGTGGCTTATGCGCTGGGGCTGGCGGCGGTGATCGGCGCCTTGTGGATCGATATCCCGCTCGATGCCCTGATGATCCAGATTGCCGCGGGTGTCAACAAGTTTTCGCTGCTGGCGATTCCGTTCTTCGTGCTGGCCGGGGCCATCATGGCCGAGGGTGGAATGGCGCGCCGCCTGGTCGCCTTTGCCGGCGTGCTGGTCGGCTTCATCCGTGGCGGACTGTCCCTGGTGAATATCCTGGCCTCGACTTTTTTTGGCGCGATCTCGGGTTCGGCGCTGGCCGACACGGCCTCCATCGGCAGCGTGCTGATTCCGGAGATGGAGAAGAAAGGCTACCCGCGCGATTTCGCCACTGCCGTCACCGTCGCCGGCTCGGTGCAGGCCATCCTGATTCCGCCCAGCCACAATGCCGTGATCTATTCGCTGGCGGCCGGCGGCGGCGTCTCGATTGCAGCGTTGTTTTTGGCCGGGGTGCTGCCGGGCTTGCTGCTGGGCCTGACGCTGGCCGTCATCTGCTTGTTCATTGCCAGGAAGCGCAACTTCCCCAAGGGTGAGCGCATTCCTCTGAAACAGGCGCTGAAGATCTGCGTCGATGCCCTCTGGGGCTTGATGACCATGTTCATCATCCTCGGCGGCATTCTGTCGGGCGTTTTCACGGCCACCGAGTCGGCCTCGATCGCCGTGCTTTGGGCGTTCTTCGTCACGATGTTCATCTACCGCGATTACAAGTGGCGTGACCTGCCCAGGCTGATGCATCGCACCGTCAAGACGCTCACCATCGTGATGATTCTGATCGGCTTTGCCGCCAGCTTCGGCTACATCATGACGCTGATGCAGATCCCGCTGAAGATCACAACCATGTTCACGACGCTGTCCGACAACCGCTACGTCATCCTGGCTTGCATCAACGGTCTGTTGTTGATTCTCGGCACGCTGATGGACATGGCGCCGCTGATCCTGATCATGACTCCGATCCTGCTGCCGGTGGTGACCCATCTTGGCGTGGACCCGGTGCATTTCGGAATGATCATGATGGTCAATCTGGGCATCGGCCTGCTGACTCCTCCCGTTGGAGCCGTTCTGTTTGTCGGCGCCGCAGTGGCCAAGCTGCCGATTGAACAGGTGGTCAAGGCCTTGTATCCCTTCTTCGGCGCCCTGTTGCTGGTGCTGATGGCGGTCACCTATGTGCCGGCGCTGTCGCTCTGGCTGCCCGCCATGCTGCTGGGCAAATAGGCGGCCCGATTTCAACAAACTGCTCCAGATGCCGCAACACGCTCCGTATCAAAGCTTTCCCAATGGCTTCAAGCGCGATCTGCTGGCGGGCAAACGCCTCATAGGACTGTGGTCCTCGCTGGCCAGCCCGATCACGATAGAGGTGCTCGGCCTGGCCGGTTTTGACTGGTTGCTGCTGGACGGCGAGCATTCGCCGAACGACGTCGCCACTTTCATTCCGCAGTTGATGGCGCTCAAGGACAGCCGCAGCGCCCCGGTGGTGCGGCCTTCCAGCAACAATGAAATCGAGATCAAGCGACTGCTTGACGCGGGCTTCTACAACTTTCTGATCCCGTTTGTCGAGACCAGGGAGCAGGCGCGCAGGGCGGTGGCCGCGACGCGTTATCCGCCGCAGGGCATACGTGGCGTTTCAGTGTCGCAGCGGAGCAACCGCTATGGAACGGTTCCGGACTACCTGAAAGGCATCAACGAGCAGATCTGCGTGCTGGTGCAGATCGAAAGCCGCCGGGGGATGGAGGCGGCGCGCGATATTGCCGCGGTGGACGGGGTGGATGGCGTTTTCATCGGTCCGTCTGATTTGGCCGCGGCATTGGGGCACCTTGGCAACCCGAAGCACCCCGAGGTGCAAGATGCCATTGCCTCGCTGTTTGCCGACGTCAAGTCATGCGGTAAACCCAGCGGCATCCTGACGCCGGTCGAGGAAGACGCGCGCCGTTATCTCGAATGGGGCGCCACCTTTGTCGCAGTGGGCAGCGACCTCGGGCTGTTTCGCGCCAGCACTCAGGCGTTGCGAGATCGGTTTCCAAGCTGAGCGGCGGTTCTCCACGTACGACGGACGATGGAACGTTTGTAAGGCAGGCGGTCCGGGGTATCGCGTAAGGTGGACGTTGGAGCTTGCGTGAGGTGACCGGCGGAGGTTTCACGTAAGGTGGATGGTGGAGCTTGCGTGCTCCGGCTCAGGCCGAAACGTCGTGCCTGCGAAGCTGCACAGGGTAGGCCTGAGCATGAATCGCCTTCGCTGCGCAACTTCGCAGGCGCAACGCTGCGGCGATTCACGCTCGCGGGCGGACTTGATGGGCAGTCCAATTTGGTTGGCGCGAACGGTCACACCAGCCCGCATGTTTGGTCACAGCCGCGAATGGAGCCTGCGCCCGCAAGCCCGCACCATCCACCGTCAGTGACGCCTTGGCAGGCGACGAATGACTTTCCGGACCGCGTCGCTTCTGGCCACCGGAGGCCACGTCGCCTTGGGTTTGAACCCGACAGATCGGGCGTCCATGACGTCACCCGAGGTCGGTGGTTCGGGGTATCCGGGCGCCGGCTCCATTCGCGGCCGCTATAACGCTGGGAAGCCAGCCACGTTGTTGAAGCCAACCAAACTCAAGCGCCCACCACGGTCGCCCGCGAGCGTGAGTCGCCGTAGCGTTGCGCCTGCGCAGCTGCGCAGCAAAGGCGACTCATACTCAGGCCTACACTGTGCAACTTCGCAGGCACGACGTTTCGGCCTGAGCCGAAGCACGGATATCCGGACTACCGGCCCAGCCAACCGAGCAACAAGCGGCATCTGCAGCACGGATATCCGGACCACCGGCCCAGCCAACCAACTCCGCGCGAAACAGTTCAAGCCGGCGAACGAATACCCGGAGTGCGGACAAAAAAGCGCAACGACGGCGACGAACTACGCCTCGCCCCAGACCTCCTGGGCCGTTTCAATGACGAGCCGAAGCTTGCTGCGCTGGGCTTCGACGGCGATCTCGTTGCCGTGCACGGTGCTGGAAAAGCCGCATTGTGGCGACAGCGCGAGTTGTTCCATGGGCACGTAGCGTGCCGCCTCGTCGATGCGCCCCTTCAGGATGTCCTTGGACTCCAGAGTTCCGAACTTTGTCGTCACCAGTCCCAGCACCACGGTCTTGCCCTTGGGCAGGAAACGCAGGGGCCTGAAGTCGCCGCTGCGATCGTCGTCGTACTCAAGGAAATAGGCGTCCAGATCCATCTCCGCCAGCAGCGCCTCGGCCACTGGCTCGTAGTTGCCGCTGGCCGCGTGCGTGCTCTTGAAATTGCCTCGGCACAGGTGCACGGCCAGCAACATTCCCGGCGGTTTTTGCGCCACCACCCGATTGATGAACTTGGCGTAGCGGTGCGGCAGTTCATTCGGATCGTCGCCGCGGGAACGCGCTGCCTCGCGCATCTTCTCGTCGCACAGGTAGGCCAGATTCGTGTCGTCCAGCTGCACGTAGTCACAGCCGGCCGCAGCCAGGCTGCGCAACTCGTCGCCATAGGCATTGGCCACGTCTTCGTAGAACAGGGGGTCAAGTTCCGGATAATGGCCTCGGCTGATGCCGGTGCGCCCACCGCGAAAATGCAGCATGGTGGGTGAGGGAATCGAGACCTTGGGCCGGCGACCCTGGCTGACCTGGGCTTTCAGGTACTCGAAATCCGCGCGCTGGATGTCCTTGACGTGGCGCACCTTGTCGACCACGCGCATGACCGGGGGCGCGAGTTCCTGGCTGCCGTCAGGACGGGTGATCATGACGGGAATGTCGGTCTTGACGCCGCCGAGCTGCTGCAGAAAGTCGATGTGAAAGTAGCTGCGCCGAAACTCGCCGTCGGTGATGCTTTTCAGGCCGACGTCTTCCTGAAAACGGACGATTTCGGTGATGGCGCGGTCTTCCACCTCACGCAACTGCTCCGCGCCGATGGCGCCCCGCTCTTTTTGTTCGCGCGCCTCGAGCAGATACTTCGGGCGCAGAAAGCTCCCCACATGGTCGTACCGGGCGGGCAGGTGGGCGGTGCTCATTCATGCTCTCCTTGGGTTTCGCTGGCTTGCGCGAAGCTAAAGGATACTCATGCCGTTGGGTGAATATGCGGTCGGTATGTGTATGCCGAATGGCTGTAGCTGATAGAGTATCTGGAAACGCTCTGACCACGAACGGGAGTGACAGAATGATCCCGGGCCGGGTTTGTCGGGATGCCGAGGCCGGGTTTTCGGCGCACTATCGTTCTTGTCGGCAGCTTTGCGTTTTTGTCAAACAGGAGATTCTCATGAAGCTATTCAGAACCCTATCCCTTGCTTTGGCGGTGCTCGCATGCGGCGGCGCCTGGGCGCAACAGGTGACGCTGCGGCTGCACCAGTTCCTGCCGCCCCAGGCGACGATTCCGGCCAAGGTGCTGATTCCTTGGGCGCAGAAGGTCGAACGGGAATCGGGCGGTCGCATCAAGGTGCAGTTGTTCCACGCCATGCAACTCGGCGGCGCGCCGCCGCAACTGTTCGACCAGGCCAAGGACGGCGTGGTCGACCTGACCTGGACCGTGCTGGGCTACACGCCGGGCCGCTTCAACAAGTCCGAAGTTTTCGAGCTGCCGTTCATGACCACCACAGCCGAAGCCGGCTCGCGCGCTTTCCATGAGTATGCCGAGAAGTTCGCGGCTGACGAGTTCAAGGACGTGAAGGTGATTGCCCTGCATACGCACGGCCCCGGGCTGTTCCATACCAAGGAGCCGGTCACCGGACTCGAAGCACTGCGCGGCATGAAGATCCGCGGCGGTTCGCGCATCATCAACAACATGCTGACGAAGCTTGGCGCGATACCGGTCGGCATGCCGGTCCCAGCGGTGACCGAAGCGCTGTCCAAGGGGGTGATCGACGGCACCACCCTTCCCTGGGAGGTGGCCCCGGCACTGAAGGTCACCCAGCTGGTGAAGAATCACACAACCTTTGCCGGCAAGAACGGCCTCTACACGCAGACCTTTGCTTTCTCCATGAACAAGGCTTCGTACGAGAAATTGCCGGCCGATCTGAAGAGGGTGATTGATGCCAATTCCGGCATCGAGGTTGCGGCCCTGTTTGGCCGCGCCATGGACGAGGGTGACGTGGAAGGGCGCGACGTTGCAGTCAAGGCCGACAATCGGATCATGGCATTGGACCTGGCCGAGACGCAGAGATGGCGCCGCACGGCGAGCAGCGTCGAGACCGATTGGGTCGCCGAGATGAATGGCAAGGGTATCGATGGCGCCAAGCTCGCGGCCGAGGCGCGGGCCTTGATTGACAAGTACTCCAAATAGGCACTGCCGGCGCCCGGTGCCGGCAGCCTGGCGCGAAGTTTCCCCAAGGCCCGAGCGCATTGATCAGGCTCGTTTACCGCTCAGCAGAATGGTTGGCCTACCTTGGTGGCCTGTTGCTCTGCGCCCTGGGCCTGATGATCGTCGTCAGCGTCGCCGGCCGGGCGCTGATCAAGCTGGGTCTGGGGCCGATCCCGGGTGATTTCGAACTGGTCGAAATGGGCACGGCGATCGCCGTGTTTTTTTTCCTGCCCTGGTGTTACCTGAAGAACGGGCACGCCACGGTCGACCTGCTTTACATGCACCTGCCGCGTTGGGCCCAGCGCAGCGTCACCATCGGCAGTGATTTGCTGATGCTGTTGGTCTGGCTGGTGCTGACCTGGCGTCTGGCGATCTCGGTCGGCGACAAGTTCAGGGAACATGAAACAAGCTTCATCCTGGCGATTCCGGTCTGGTGGGCCTACGCCGTGTGCCTGTTTGGGGCCAGCGTCGGCTGCATCACCTATCTGGCCAAGAACCTGGTCGAGATCGGCCTGCTGCGCGCTCCAGACGGCTGGGACGACGGATCTGCCGGGCAGCATCCATGAACAGTATCGCGCTGGCCGCATGGTCCTTTCCGATTCTTCTGGGACTGATCTTCCTTCGGCTGCCGATCGGGCTGTCGATGCTGGTCTGCGGTTTCGTCGGCGCCTACCTGGTCCACGGCGACGTGATGCCGATCCTGAACCAGCTCAAGCAGATGACCTACTCGACCTTCTCCAGCTACTCGCTGTCGGTCGTTCCGCTGTTCCTGTTGATGGGTCAGTTTGCTTCGATTGGCGGCATGTCGAAATCGCTGTTCAAGGCTGCCGAGGCCTGGGTCGGGCATCGCCGCGGCGGCGTGGCGCTGGCCACCATCGCGGCTTGCGCCGGCTTTGGTGCGATCTGCGGCTCCTCGGTGGCGACCGCAGCCACCATGGGCCAAGTGGCTCTGCCCGAGCTGCGTCGCAGTGGCTACTCGGGGGCCCTGGCCACCGGCTGCCTGGCGGCGGGCGGCACGCTTGGCATCCTGATTCCACCGTCGATCGTGCTGGTGATCTATGCCATCCTGACGGAGCAGAACATCGCCAAGCTGTTCCTTGCTGCCTTCATCCCTGGCATCCTGGCAATGATTGGCTACATGATCGTGGTCGCCATCTACGTGCGGGTCAGCCCGGGAAGCGCCGGCCGGCACGAGGCCATGCCCATACCCGAGCGTTGGCGCGCAACGGCCAAGGTCTGGCCGGTGTTGACCATATTTCTGGTGGTGATCGGTGGCATCTATGGCGGCCTGTTCACGCCGACCGAAGGGGCTGGCATCGGCGCAGCCGGCACCGGCCTGGTTGCTTGGTTGAACGGCAGCATGGGGCGCAGCCAGATTCGCGCGGCACTGATCGGAACGGCCATGGGCACCGGCATGATCTTCATGATCGTGCTGGGCGCCGGCGTCTACAACACCTTCCTTGCGTTGTCGCAGCTGCCGCAGGAGGCTGCCAACCTGGTTTCCTCGTCGGGGTTGAGCCCATGGATGGTGCTGGCGGCCATCATGATTCTGTACCTGATCCTGGGTTGCTTCATGGATTCGCTGTCCATGATGCTGCTGACAATTCCGATCTTCTTCCCGATCGTCTCCGCCCTCGATTACGGCCTGAAGCCGGAGGAATTCGCGATCTGGTTTGGCATCCTGGTGCTGATCGCCGTGGAGGTCGGCTTGATCACGCCGCCGGTCGGCATCAACCTGTTCGTCATCAATTCGCTGGCCAAGGACATCCCGATGATCGAGACCTTCCGCGGCGCATTGCCGTTCGTCGCAAGCGACCTGATCCGCATCGTCATCCTGATCATGTTCCCGTCGATCACGCTGATCGCGCTGCGTCTATAGTGGCGTCGGCAGGCGGGGGCGCCGCTGGCCGGATCTCGCCCGGATGGGTTCGGACTCAAACCAATGCAGGAGCTTGCGGCAATGAATCTTGAGCGCGTGGGACTGATCGGCTATGGCGAGGTTGGCAGGATTTTTTGTTCTGAGTTGACACGCCGAGCCGAAGTGAAGTCCGTCGCAGCCTGGGACCTGAAATTTGCCGATCCGCTGCAGCGCAAGGAACAGCTGGCGCATGCGGCACAGGCCGGGGCGCAGCCGATGGCCTCCATGCGATCTCTTTGCCAGGCCAGCGATCTGGTCATCTCGGCCGTCACCGCCTCCAGCACGCTGGCCGTGGCGGCCGAGGCGGTGCAGCATCTGCGGCCCGGTGCGATCTTTCTCGACCTGAACTCCGCCTCGCCCGGCACCAAACGTCAATGCGCAGCCCTGGTCGACGCCCGCGGCGCGCATTACGTCGAAGCCGGCGTCATGACCTCGGTGCCGCCTTACGGCCTGCGTGTCCCGATGCTGCTTGGCGGCGCCAAGGCCGAGCCACTGTCGGCGGCCCTTGCCGCCTGGGGCATGGATGCCAAGGTCGTGTCGCGTGAAATCGGCGTTGCCAGTGCCATCAAGATGTGCCGCAGTGTGATGATCAAGGGCCTGGAGGCGCTGGTGATCGAGAGCTTTACGACGGCGCGGCGCTACGGAGTGGAGCAGGCCGTGCTGGAGACGTTGAAAGAGACCTTTCCGGGCATTGACTGGCCGCGTCAGGGCGCTTATTTCTTCAGCCGCGTGGCGCAACACGGCAAGCGCCGCGCCGAGGAAATGCGCGAGGCCGCAAACACCGTGCGGGAGGCCGGTTTTTCGCCCCTGATGGCCTTGGCCACAGCCGACAAGCAGGCCTGGGTCGCGGTGCAGGCAGAGCACGGCGTGTTCCAGGGCCTGGCCCTGGATGCGCCATGGCAGGAGTTCGCCGAGCGTTTGATTCACGGCCAGCGCTAATGGCGTTCCGATCTTGCATGCAACCTGTACGCTAGAACCTGTAGCATGACACCATGAACCCCGACGCACATGATCATCACCATCATCCCGAGCACAGCGAACTGAGCGAGACCGAGCTGCGCGTGCGCGCGCTTGAAACCGTGCTGACGCAAAAAGGCTACATCGATCCTGCCGCGCTGGACACGTTGATCGATACCTACCAGACCCGGATCGGCCCGCGCAATGGGGCCAGGGTCGTGGCACGGGCCTGGGTCGATCCGGACTATCGCGAGTGGTTGCGACGCGACGCGACCGCCGCCATCGCCGCGCTTGGCTACAGCGGCCGCCAGGGTGAGCACATGGTCGCCGTGGAAAACACCGAACAGCAGCACAACCTGGTGGTCTGCACCCTGTGCAGTTGTTACCCCTGGACCGTGCTGGGCCTGCCGCCCACCTGGTACAAGAGCGCGCCTTACCGTTCGCGTGCCGTCAGGGATCCGCGTGGCGTGCTGGCCGAGTTTGGCGTCACGCTGGACCCGGCGACCCAAATCAGGGTCTGGGACTCGACCGCCGAAGTCCGGTATCTGGTGATCCCGCGCCGACCGGCAGGGACCGAGGAATGGAGCGAGCAGCGACTCGCGGAACTGGTGACGCGCGACTCGATGATCGGAACCGGACTGCCGCTGGCGCCGGGAGTCGCCGGATGAAATACCTGAGCCATGCCGATTTGGGTGGCCGAACCTTGCCGGGACATATCGAGAACGAGCCGGAGGGTGACCCGTTCCACGCCGCATGGGAGGGCCGCGTCCTGGCGTTGACCCTGGCCATGGGCGCGACCGGTCAATGGAACATCGACATGAGCCGGGCCGCACGCGAGACGCTGCCCGACTATGCGGCGCTGAGCTACTACCAGGTCTGGCTCGCAGCACTTGAAAAACTGCTGTTGCAACGTGGCTTGGTTCAGGCCGGGGAACTCTCGCAGGGGCAGATGCTGCACCCGCCAATGCCGCTGGCGCGCAAGCTGCTCGCGGCCGAAGTTGCCGCCGTGCTGGCCCGCGGCTCGCCGACCGAGCGAGCGGCGCTGGCGCCGGCCCGCTTTGTCCCTGGGCAGCGGGTGCGCGCACGTGAGGTCGAGGTCGAGCATCACACCCGGCTTCCTGGCTACGTTGCCGGAAAGACCGGCATCGTGGAACGGCGACTTGGTTGCCATGTGTTTGCCGATGCCCACGCAAAGGGGCAGGGCGAACAGCCTGAATGGCTTTACACAGTGGTCTTCGATGGCGCAGAACTATGGGGCAAGGATTCGAAGTCGACCGGACTCAAGGTCTCGGTCGATGCCTGGGAACCTTACCTGGAACCGGCATGAAGGCGCTTTTCCCCGAGCAACCGGTGTTTTGCGCCCCCTGGGAGGCGCAGGCGTTTGCCATGGCGCTGATGCTGCATCAACGCGGACTGTTCACCTGGGTCGAGTGGGCTGATGCGCTGGCCGCGCAAATCAAGGCAGCGCAGGCCGGCGGTGACGCGGACCTTGGCGACACCTATTACCAGCACTGGTTGGCGGCGCTTGAGACCCTGGTGGCGGCCAAGGGCGCGAGTTCTCCGGCGGAATTGTCCCGTTACAAACAGGCCTGGGACCAGGCGGCTGATCGCACTCCCCATGGGCAGCCGATCCATCTGATGGCCGAGGATTTTTCAGCCTGAGGCGATTCCGTCACCTGCAATCACAGCGCAGGTGACGCCACTGGCACTATCCGGCAGCGCTACTGCTGGGCTACCAGCGTCTCGCCGTTGAACTTGACCCGGTTGTCAACCTTGAAGGCCGGTAACTTTTCGAATCTGGCGGTCTTGAAGGTGCCGTTGTCGAGCTTGACGATGACGTCAAAATATTTCTTCGAACGCACACGCTTTTCGATTTCGCGCCCCGCCAGGGCGCCGCCGACAGCGCCGATCACGGTGGCTGCCGTGGCTCCGTCGCCTTTGCCGACCTGACTGCCCAGAACGGCACCGGCCACGCCACCGCCGATGGCGCCGACATAGTTGGGGTCACCCTTGACCGTCACGCTGTTGACCTCGGTCACGACGCCACAGGTCTCGCATTTGGCCATGGCCGCCGCCGCCTTGGGGGCCGATGCGGCCATGACCTTGGGCGTCACCGCGCCAACGGCAAAGGTCTTGCTCAGCGTGTCCTTCATCTCGCCCAAAGCGAGCGTTGCCACGACCGCCGTTGCGTCGGTCAACTGGTCTCGGCTCTTGATGGTGTAGTTGCCGCTGTAATGTCCGGCCTTTTCTTCGGCCAGGGGCAGGCTGGTCTTGCCGCCGTCGAGTGAGACGCTGGCCTTGCCGCCTGCGGTGCCGTTGACGAGAAAGGTGATTTCATTGCCACCGGTCAAGGCGCCGGTGGTCTTGGTCTCGAATCGGCTGATGCTCGGGGCTGGGGTTGCCGCCGCGAGCGCCTGCGCATGGGCCTCGGCGCTCAACAGAGTTTGACCGAGCAGGGCCGCCGTCTGGCGCTGGCCGACACGCAACGTGGCGTTGACCTTGCTGTCGTACGTGATCTTGTCGCGAATGCTGATGGTGTAGGCGCCTTCATAGACGCCGCTGCGGGTTTCGACCAGGCCGATTTGATTCGTGCTGCCATCGATACGTAGACCGAGCGCGCCGCCGCCGCTGCCGTTGACGCGAAAGATCAGTTCCGTGCCCGGTGTCACCTGCTTCACCTGGTCCACCGTGAAGCTGTTGATTACCGGCGCGGTCTGGGCCATGGCGCAGGCCGCGGCAAAAAAGGAAATGAGGGCCAGCGGAAGGGACATCCAACGTGCTCGAATCATCATGGTCATTTCTCCAATTGAAGGCATACATTGCCTGCTTGACTGCTTAACGTCCTGATAGGGCCCTGGGTTGACCCTTGCGACCACTTCGCGGTTTCGAATTGTGACGAAAGGTTTCTAACCATGCACGATGTGAATTGTGCACGTTTCACAGTGTTTGACGAACCGCGCCGAGCAATTCCGGTGTGATGTCTGGCAGCACGCCGTACCAGGCCTGGAAAGCCGGCCGGGCCTGGTTCAGCAGCATGCCCAATCCATTCACTGTCCGGTTGCCTCGGGCCCGAGCCGCTGCTAGCAGCGGGGTTTCGAGCGGGACGTAGATCACATCCGACACCAGGGCATGGGCCGGCAGGGCACGCAACGACAGGTCGAGCGCGGCCTGACCGGTCATGCCCTGACTGGTGGTATTGACCAACAGGGCCGCATCGGCCAGCGCGTCGTGGCGCTGTGCCCATGGCAGCACCCGGACCGGCGCGCCGAAATCAAGCGCCAGCGCCTCGGCCCGGTCCTGGCTGCGGTTGCACAGCCGGATCTCGCTGGCGCCCCGTTCCGCCAGACCCAGCACCACGGCCCGCGCCGCGCCACCTGCGCCCAGCACCACGGCCGGCCCGGCCTCGGCGCGCCATTCGGGAACCTCGTCGAGTAAACTCTGGATGAACCCGTAACTGTCGGTGTTGTGCCCGCAGAGCGTTCCGTCTTTTTGCACGACCACCAGATTGACCGCGCCGGTGCGGCGCGCCGAATCGTCGAGTTCGTGCATTGACGCGATGACGGCGAGCTTGTGCGGAAGAGTGACGCTGCAACCGGCAAAGCCAAGGGCCGGCAGACCGGCCAGCGCGGTCCCAAGTTGCTCGGGCTTGACCGGCAGCAGGACAAAGCTGCCGGTCAAACCGTATTGCCTGATCCAGTGGTTGTGAATGACCGGCGAGCGCGAATGCGCTACCGGCCAGCCCATCACCCCAGCCAGTCTGTATTGCGTCGGTTCGGCCATTTGCCTGCTCCCAGTTGAACTATGCCGGGTTGTACATGAACATGAAGTAGCGTTCCGGGAACACCCCCTCGGGCAGTGGCACGGAGGCCAGGTCGGCGAGTTCCATCGGTTGGTCGCCGATCAGCAACGCGCCCGGTTTCATCAACTCGCACAGCAGCGGCAGGATGCGGCGCGCCAAGGCTCGGCTCGCCGCGTCCTCGCCGCTACCCAAGTCAAAATGAATCAGGGCAACGCTGCGTCGCCCGAGCCGGGCGATGGCCTGTGGCAGCGTGTCGCCGAAATCTCCCAGGAACAGGCGCTCGTCGCTCGGAATGCAATCCGGATGGGCAGCGACCTGCCGGTCGAAAACAAAAATGCTGCGTCCGGCCAAGCGCTCGCGCAAGTGGTCGTAGGTCCGTCCGTTGCCCAGCCCGAGCTCAAGCACGTGGCCAGGCAGGTGCTGCAGCTTGGCAGCGGCCCAGTCAAGACAGGCCCGTTGCGCTTGCAACCGTCGGATGAAACTGTCAAGCCGGCTCATCGGACCCCAATTGTGCGCGGTGATTGGCATAGGCGAAAATTCCGTCGTGCCCAATGATTCGAATTTCCCGCCTGTGACCGACCTGCTGCCTGCGATCAAAGCCCTTTCATCGATGGCGACACGCCAGTTGCTGGCGGAACTGGTGGTGGCGTTCGAGCAGCGCTCAGGCTGCGCGGTCGCGCTCGAGTCGGTTGGTGGGCTGGACGCCGCGAGGCGGGTCCAGGCTGGCGAGCCCTTCGACGTCGTGGTGCTGGCGTCCGATGCGATCAACAAGCTCATCGCCGCCGGCCGGGTCGTCCCAGGCAGCCGCGTCGACCTGGTGCACTCGGGAGTCGCCGTCGCGGTGCGCGCCGGTGCCCCGCGGCCGGACATTGGTTCGGAGGACGCAGTGCGGCGCGCCGTGCTGGCCGCGCGCAGCATCGGTTATTCCACCGGGCCCAGCGGCGTCGCGCTGGCCAGGCTGTTCGAACGCTGGGGAATCGCGAGCGAAATCAAGGGCCACATCGTGCAGGCGCCGCCCGGCGTGCCCGTGGGCAGATTGCTGGCCCGCGGCGAAGTCGAGCTGGGGTTTCAGCAGTTGAGCGAGTTGATGCATCTCGAAGGCATAGTGGTGGTTGGCCCGCTGCCGCCAGCCATCCAGATCACTACCACCTTTTCCGCCGGCCTGTGCAGCGGCTTGACACAGGTTGAAGGCGTGCGCGCCATGCTCGCCTTCATGACCTCGCCGCAGGCCGACGAGGCGAAGCGGCGCCATGGCATGGAGCCGGCATGAGGCTTGCGGCAACCGTGCAGGCAGACTACTTGAACGCCAGGACATGCTGAAATGAAATTCGCAAAATCGCCTGGCTGGCTCGACTGGTACGCCGGGCCGAGCAAGCCGAAGTTCAACCTGCCGCCTGGTGCGGTCGACGCGCACTGCCATGTGTTCGGTCCCGGCGCGCAGTTTCCCTACGCGCCCGAGCGCAAGTACACACCCTGCGACGCGTCCTGCGACCAGCTCTTTGCGCTGCGCGATCATCTCGGCTTCGACAAGAACGTGATCGTGCAGGCCACCTGCCATGGCGTGGACAACAGCGCGCTGCTGGACGCGCTGCGCCATTCGGACGGCAAGGCGCGCGGCGTGGCCACCGTCAGGCGCAGCGTGACCGACAAGGAGTTGCACGACATGCAGGTTGCCGGTGTGCGGGGCGTGCGCTTCAACTTCGTGAAAAGGCTGGTGGACGTCACGCCCAGGGACGAATTGATGGAAATTGCCACTCGCATCGCGCCGCTGGGCTGGCATGTGGTGATCTATTTCGAGGCGGTCGATCTGCCCGAGCTGTGGGACTTCTTCACCGCGCTGCCCACCACCGTGGTGGTGGACCATATGGGCCGTCCCGATGTCAGCAAACCGGTCGATGGTCCCGAGTTCGATCTGTTCGTGAAGTTCATGCGCCAGCATCCCAATGTCTGGAGCAAAGTGACCTGCCCGGAACGTCTGTCCGTCACCGGCCCCAGGGCACTGAACGGCGAGCCGGCTGCCTACCGCGACGTGGTGCCTTTTGCCAGGCGTATCGTCGAGACTTTCCCGGACCGGGTCCTGTGGGGCACCGACTGGCCACACCCGAACCTGAAGGACCATATGCCCGACGACGGCCTGCTGGTGGATTTCATCCCGCATATCGCCGCCACGGCTGAGTTGCAGCGCAAGCTGCTGGTGGACAATCCAACCCGGCTGTACTGGAGGATCTAAACCATGCCACTAGACAAACCCTACCTCGACGTTCCCGGCACGACGATTTTCGATGCCGAGCAAAGCCGCAAGGGCTATCACCTGAACCAGTTCTGCATGTCGCTGATGAAAGCGGCGAACCGCGAACGCTTCAAGGCCGGTGAGCGCGCCTACCTCGATGAATGGCCAATGACCGAGGAGCAGAAGCAGGCCGTGCTGGCACGCGACCTGAACCGCTGCATCGCGGCGGGCGGCAACATTTACTTCCTGGCGAAGATCGGCGCCACCGATGGCAAGAGCTTCCAGCAAATGGCGGGCAGCATGACCGGCATGAGCGAGGATGAATACCGGAACATGATGATTGGTGGCGGCCGCTCGGTGCAAGGCAACCGCTTCATCGGTGAGGATGGGGACGCGCAGGCGCACCACCAGCCGCAGGGCAGGGCTGGCATGAAAGGGGGCGCTTGAGATGGCAAGCATTTGCGCCAGCGTTTACACCTCCCATGTTCCGGCAATTGGCGCGGCGCTCGACCTCGGCAAGAGCGGCGAGCCTTACTGGCAGAAGGTGTTTTCGGGTTACGAATTTTCCAAGCAATGGATGAAGGACCACAGACCCGACGCGATCGTCCTCGTCTACAACGATCACGCCAACGCGTTCAGTCTGGAGATGATCCCGACCTTTGCCATTGGAACGGCCGCGGAGTTTGCCATCGCCGACGAGGGCTGGGGCCCGCGGCCGGTGCCCAAGGTGATCGGGCATCCGGAACTGGCCTCGCATATCGCGCAGTCAGTGATCCAGCAGGACTTCGACCTGACCATCGTCAACAAGATGGACGTGGACCATGGGCTGACGGTGCCGCTGTCGCTGATGTGCGGGCAATCCCCGGCGTCGAACTTCGCCTGGCCCTGCCCGGTGATTCCGTTCGCCGTTAACGTGGTGCAGTACCCTGTGCCCTCGGGGCGGCGCTGCTTCAACCTCGGCAAGGCGATCGGCAGGGCGGTGGAGAGCTACGACGCGCCCTTGCGAGTGCAGATTTGGGGCACCGGCGGCATGAGCCACCAGTTGCAAGGCCCGCGCGCCGGTCTGATCAACAAGGAATTTGACAAGACATTTCTGGACCGCCTGATCAGTGACCCGGACGGCCTGGCCGACATGCCACTCATCGACTATGTGCGCGAGGCCGGCAGCGAGGGCATCGAACTGGTGATGTGGCTCATCGCGCGCGGCGCGATGTCCGACGTTGCGCGCGGCGCGATGTCTGATATTTCGCGCGGCGCGATGTCCGATGTTGCCGGCGCCACGATGGACGGCAAGAAGCCGAAGGTGCTGCACCGCTTCTACCATGTGCCCGCATCCAATACTGCGGTGGGCCACCTGATTCTGGAAAACTGAACGCAACTCCCTCGCTCCACCGGGGAGAGGGCAGGGGTGAGGGGGTGACGCGAATAGCCCTCACCCTAACCCTCGCCCGGTGGGAGAGGGAACTTCGGAAGCCAAATGACTGGAGAGCAAGTATGAAAACCATCAAGGTCGCGCTGGCCGGCGCTGGCGCCTTCGGCATCAAGCATCTGGACGGCATCAAGCTGATCGACGGCGTCGAGGTGGTATCCCTGGTCAGCCGCGAGCTCGACAAGACGCGCGAAGTCGCCGCAAGGTACGGCATCGGCCATGTGACGACCAAGCTGGAAGATTCGCTCGCGCTCAAGGAGGTGGATGCGGTCATCCTCTGCACGCCGACGCAGATGCACGCCGCGCAGGCCATCGCCTGCCTTAGGGCCGGCAAGCATGTGCAAGTGGAGATTCCGCTGTGCGACCGACTCGCCGATGGCGAGGAAGTGGTCGCGCTGCAGAAGCAGTCCGGCCTGGTCGCAATGTGCGGCCACACGCGCCGCTTCAACCCGAGCCACCAGTACGTGCACAAGCAGATCACCGCGGGCGCGTTCAACATCCAGCAGATGGACGTGCAGACTTTCTTCTTTCGCCGCAGCAACATGAACGCGCTGGGCCAGCCGCGCAGCTGGACCGATCACCTGCTCTGGCACCACGCCGCGCACACGGTGGACCTGTTCACCTACCAGTGCGGTTCACCCGTCGTGCAGGCCAATGCCGTCCAGGGCCCGATCCATCCGGTGCTGGGCATCGCGATGGACATGAGCATCCAGCTCAGGGCCGCCAACGGCGCCATCTGCACGCTGAGTCTGAGTTTCAACAATGAGGGTCCGCTGGGCACCTTCTTTCGCTACATCGGTGACAGCGCCACCTACATCGCGCGTTACGACGACCTGTTCAACGGTAAGGACGAAAAGATCGACGTGAGCCAGGTGGCGGTGTCGATGAACGGCATCGAACTGCAGGACCGCGAGTTCTTCGCCGCGATCCGCGAAGGCCGCGAACCCAATGCCAGCGTGGCGCAGGTGCTGCCGTGCTACCAGGTGCTGCATCAACTCGATCTGCAGCTCAATAGGCCGGGCTGAGCGAGGGCCAACGCCGCGGCGACAATCGGCCGATGGGCGCATGGCATCGGATCGTGATCGTCGGTGGAGGTGCCGGCGGGCTTGAGCTGGCGACCCGTCTCGGGCACAAACTGGGCCGGCGCGGCAAGGCCGAGGTCACGCTGATCGACCGCTCCCGCACCCATGTCTGGAAACCCAAGCTGCACGAGATTGCCGCCGGCAGCATGGACATGAGCGCGCATGAGGTTGATTACCTGGCGCAGGCGCATTGGCACGGCTTCAAGTGCCGCATCGGCGAGATGACCGGGCTGGACCGCGCCAAGCGCGAGGTCCGAGTCGCGCCGTATCGGGACGACGAAGGGCAGCTCGTCACGCCTGAGCGGCACATCGGCTACGACACGCTGGTGATCGCCGTGGGCAGCCAGTGCAACGACTTCGGCACGCCCGGCGTGGCCGAACATGCGCTTAAGCTGGATACCGCCGAGGACGCTTCGCGTTTCCATTCGCGCATGGTCAATGCCTGCATCCGCGCCCATACACAGGTTGCGCCACTGCGGGCGGAGCAGCTTCACGTGGCCATCATCGGCGCCGGTGCCACCGGCGTCGAGCTGGCGGCCGAACTGAACCGCACCACGCGAGAAGTGGTGGCTTATGGGCTGGACCAGATCGATGCCGACAAGGACATCAAGGTCAGCATCGTCGAGGCCGCGTCACGCGTGTTGCCTTCGTTGCCCGAGCGCCTTTCGATCGCCACCGAGAAACTGCTACGGGAGCGTGGCGTGGACGTCCACACCGGCGCGAAGGTGGAGCAGGTGCTGCCCGACGGCGTGCGGCTCGGCGACGGCCGCATGCTGCCGGCTGAACTGGTGGTCTGGGCGGCAGGAGTCAAGGCCGCAGACTTTCTGGCGCAACTCGACGGGCTGGGGGTGAATCGCATCAACCAGCTGCTGGTGAAGCAGACACTGCAAACCACGCGGGACGAAAACATCTTTGCGCTGGGCGACTGCGCCGCCTGCCCCTGGCCGGAAAAAAACAGCCTGGTGCCGCCGCGGGCGCAGGCCGCGCACCAGCAGGCCAGCCACATGGTGGCTCAGATGCGCCGGCGCATGGCGGGTCAGCCGCTACGTGACTACCGCTACCGCGACTTCGGCTCGCTGGTCTCACTGGGCGAATACAGCACGGTGGGCAACCTGATGGGTGGTTTGATCGGCGGCAGCCTGATGGTGGAAGGTCTATTCGCCAAGCTGATGTACACGATGCTCTACAAACAGCATGAATACGCGTTGCACGGCCTGGCCAAGGTGCTGTTGGACACGCTGGCTCGCGTGATCACGCGGCGCACCGAGCCGCATGTGAAATTGCATTGATCCGGTTCGCCGGCCGACAGTTGCGTCCGCTCAGGCCGGAACGTTGTGCCTGCGAAGCTGCACAGTGCAGGCCTGAGTTTGAGTCGCCTGCGCTGCGCAGTTGCACAGGCGCAAACGCTTCGGCGACTCATACTACTTCGCGTTCAGTGATATAGATGTTATCCATTTGAAGCCGGCCAGACTTTGCATGCGAGCTGGGTCGGATTCGAGTGCCAGCAGGCCCGCGCAAAGCGCTTTGTCTGCGGCGTCCAGGCTGGCGAAGACGGTATTGGCGCAGCAGTCACTGCGCAAGGCCTCCCAGATGTGCTCGGCAGGGTTGATTTCGGGGCTGTAGGGCGGCAGCAAAACGATGTGCATGTTGCTGGGCACCTCCAGTGCGCTTGCGATGTGCCAACCCGCTTGATCCATGACCATGACGATGAACTCGTCGGCGTGGCGTTGGGCCACGGTGGACAGGAACAGCGACATCGTGTGCGCATTGACCCAGGGCAGGATCAGACTGTCCATCACGCCGTCATGGGGACTGACCGCGGCAAAGGCGTAGCTGAACTTGCGCTCCAATCGGGCGCCCACTACGGGGCGGCTGCCCTTGGGCGCCCAGCAGCGCCGCGGTGTTCCCAGCAAGCCAAAGCGCCCTTCGTCTTGGAACATCAAACGCACCGCCCGGCCCCGCTCAGCCTGGCGTACGACCTCTCGGTGTACCTGTGTGCGGAGTTTTTTTAACGGAAGTATGTACTTGACAAACGCAACATCAAAGCGCAATCTTGCATTGCGTGACAGGCCAGAAGAATGCAGCTACTTGCTGCGCTTCTTGGGCTTTGCTTTGACTGGCGCTTTATGTGGCGCTGGTGGAGTCGAGAGCATGCGCCGCAAGACTTCTTCAGAGCTCGGTGATGGTGGCTCGCGTTTTGTCGCTTCGTTGGTCATGATAGGAGTCTAAGCCGTGTGCGAGAACAAATCAAAGAACGCCCTTAGCACGGAGGATGCCGCGCGACTCCAGGGAGAGTTCGAAAAAATCTTTCTTGCTGGCGGCCTTGATATTGCTGAGAACATCCGATGGGACCTTGTCGGACAAGAGCTTCACAGCATTGTCGCTGATCCACTGCGGTTTATGGCAGAGGAGCCACAAGTGGAAAACCGTCTGGATGTCGCTTAGTGACTCGCCAAGAACGCTGAGCATATGAATCGTAAGCATCATGTACATCAAAGACGCCAAGGGCACGAATTC
>JBCKPH010000015.1:0-33956 GCA_038901755.1 Burkholderiaceae bacterium
GCGCTGGCAGCGCCATCGGCGCCATCGACAGCCCGATCCAACGAGAAGTGCACACCAAGCACCCAATGTTCGCCGGCAGCGGCATCAAGGGCGCGCTGCGTCACCACTTCAACCGCGCTTGGCCACGCGCCGAGGGCGATGATCGCAAACCCAATAGCCTGATCAACCGCATCTTCGGCCCGGACACCGGCGCTTCGGACTTTGCCGGCGCGCTGTCGCTGAGTGATGCGCAACTGGTGGCCCTGCCGGTGCGTTCACTCAAGGGCGGTTTTGCCTACGTCACCAGTCCGCTGGCACTGGCCCGACTGCATCGACTGGCGTTGCAGGCTGGTCTGTCGCCCGACTGGGCTGTTCCGAGCGTAGGCGCCGACAAAGCGCTGGCCGCCAGCGCCAACCTGCTGCAAGGCGAGCAGCTCATACTGGAAGCGTTCGAATTCAAAGCCGAGGTTGCTTCCAAGCTGCAGGCCATTGCAAGCTGGATCGCCACCCACGCCCTGCCCGGAACGGCCAATCAGTTCTTTGCTGACAAACTCAGGACCGACCTCGTTCTTCTGCACGACACCGACTTCGCCCACTTCGCCCGTCATGCCATGGTGGTGGAGCCGCATGTGCGCATCAACGACGAGTCCGGCACGGCCGACGATGGTGGCCTGTTCTACGTCGAGAACCTGCCGCCGGAAACCCTGATGGTCGGCTTGGCGCAGGCCAGCATCGAGCGCTTCAAGAAGAACAGTCGCAATGGGGACTCCTTGGCGCTGCTCACAGCGCCCGAAGTCTTGTCGAAGGTGTTTGCAGGGGAAGATCAGGCGCTGCCGGGCATCGGTGGCAAGCTGTTGCAGATCGGCGGAGACGCCACGACCGGACGCGGCCTGGTCCTGGTGCAGGCGGCGGGCGGCGGATCGGAGGTGTCATGACTCAAACCCTCGACCAGCAACGCGCCGCACTCGCCTGGCAGTACGCGACGGCGGGCATGAGGAGCCAGTTCGGCAAGGAATACAAAGGCTTGGCCAAGGGTGGGCCGGCGCTCATCATGAACAGCGGCTTGATGCCGACGCTAGCGTATTACAACGCCAAAGGCAACGCCGCGCAGCATTTGCTTGACGACTTGATCAGGGGGTTGTCGCAGCGCCTGGCGAATCAGGAACTTAAGGCAGGGCAAGGCAGGCAGTTGTTTTCGACGTTCATGCAGGCGTTGCAGAAGTGCGATTCCAAGGATTACCTCCGCAACACCGATGAAGCGCTTGAACTGCTGAAATGGATACGGCAGTTCGTGGACGTGGTGCAGGAGCACTGATATGGGGGTTCCACAGCGCATTGCCGCCACACCAGCTTACGTCGCGTCGCATAACAGGGAAGCCTTCAAGGACGCGGCGCCAGGACACCAGTTTCTTGGCTACCTGCGCAATTGGCAGGGCCACGACGGCGATGTTTTTGCCCTGTACAAGGGCAAGGCCCGCGTCATTGGGCACCCACCCGCGGGTCAGGCAAGACGCGATGCCAACGCACAACTGAAAGGCGAGTTTGACGGTGTGTTGAACGAAATTTGCGATCTGGGTCCGTCAGCCAAGGCGCAGATTTCAGCCTTGCGCTCGCGCCAGGCGGCCCGGATCGCTGACTTTGGCCCGAACGGTTACCGCATCAGCACCATCAGCACCGCACCCTTTGCCACCGGCCTGGGCAACGAACATCCGATCGAAAACGGCTTTGCCTTCCTCGCGCCCTATGGCCTGCCGTATCTGGCGGGCAGTGGGGTCAAGGGCATTGTGCGCCGCGCCATGCAGGAGTTGCGCGACGACCGATTCACCAACGAAGCGATTGATGCCTTGTTCGGCCCTGAGAAAGTCGACAAGCCAGCAGATGCGCAGCGTGGCGCGTTGGACTTCTGGGACGTGTTCCCCAGCCCCGCCAACGGTCGCCTGGTTGTTGAAATCATGACACCGCACTACAGCGGCTACTACCAAAAAGGCGACACCCCGCACGATGCCGGTTCGCCCAACCCGGTGAGCTTTCTGGCCGTGCCGGCCAAGTCAGCATTCGACTTTCACGTCGTCTGCCAACCTGGCCGCCTGTCGCCCACGCTGCAAGCGCAATGGCGCGATCTGCTGGACGAGGCGTTCCGCCATGCCTGCGCGTGGGTAGGCTTTGGCGCCAAGACTTCGGTGGGTTATGGGGCCATGGCATTCAAAGTCGCCGACTCCGCTCAGAGCATCGAACCCGGTGGCAGCAGGCTCGACATTGGTGCAACCCCTGAACGCGCAGCAGACACCTTGATTTGGGCCACGGCAACATTGACGTTCAATAAAGGAACCGGGGAGGTAAAGGCCAGTTTCGAAGGCAAATCCACCGCAGGAATCAAAGGCCAGGCTGCAACGCAGCTGCAATCATCCCTTGGCGACGAGCGCTGGAACAAACTGAAGACCAAGCAAGTGCTTAGAGATGTTGCCGTCGTCGTGGAAAAACAGGGCAACAGCCTGACGCTGCGCGGATTGCACATTGGATAAGCGCCCCGGCGTCGCGCCGCGCGACATGTTTGTGTCAGCACACAATTGATCGAGGCTTTTTGCCTCGCTGGCAGATAGTCGAGCGCTAATCGTGGTTGGCATGGTGTTCCCCAGTTTGTACGACATTGCGCTTCGCGACTCAACGCCAATTTCACCTTGACCACCTGCTTCATCTCCCGCCACCCCGGCGCCATCGAATGGGCGCAAGGGCAAGGCTTGCCGATTGACCGCTACTTGCCGCACCTCGATCCGGCGCTGGTGCATGTCGGCGATACCGTCATCGGCAGCTTGCCAGTCAACCTGGCGGCGCAGGTGTGCGCAGCAGGAGCTCGCTATCTGCACCTGAGCCTTGATCTGCCCGCCGAATTGCGCGGACGCGAACTCAGCGCCGACGATCTGCGACGCCTGGGCGCACGAGTGGCGCCGTTTGTTATAGCCCCGCAATCAGTCGCGGCATAAACCCCAGAATGCAAAACACCACCATGCCGCCTTACGACGTTCACCTCTGCCTGGTTTCCGCTCAGGCCACGCCCAATCTGTTGCCCGTGCTCGACGAGGCCTGGCGCCCGCGCCGGGTGGTGCTGGCCTGTAGTGCGCCGATGAAGGAAAGGGCGCAAGCCCTGCGCGCCGTGATCCAGACCAGGGGCGGCGGCATTGCTGTCGAGACGCTCGACCTGCCCGATGCCTACGACTATGCCGCGCTGTCGGAAGCCTTTCTGACCTACCTGGCCGATCATGCCGGAGACAACATGGCCCTCAACGTCACCGGCGGCACCAAGCTCATGGCGGTGGCCGCGCAGGAGGTTTTCCGAGCCCAAGGCAAGCCGGTTTTCTATGTCAGCGCGGACACCGATGAAGTTCTGGTCATCGGTGAAAAAGCCGCCAGAAGGCCATTGCGGGCCAAGCTCAAGGTGCACGAGATGCTCAAGGCACACGGTTACAGCGTCACGATGCAAGAACATCCGCAAATCACCCGCGAGCTGCGCGACCTGACCGCGCGACTCATTGACTACGTAGCCAGCGCAGGCAAGGCGCTTGGCACGCTCAATGCCCTGGCTCGCGCCGCACGAATCGACAGAGACCTGCGGGTGGAACTCACGCCTCACCAGCTCGACTCCCGCTCCCTGGGCGACATCCTGGCCCTGTTTGCGGACGCAGGGCTGGTCCGCCAGCAGGGCATGGCACTGACGTTCAAAAACGAAGACGCACGCTTCTTTGCCAATGGCGGTTGGCTGGAGGCCCATGTTTACGAAGCCTTGCAATCCCTGCGTAGCCAGTTTGACGGTCTGAGCGACGTTGCCATGGGCGTTCGCGTGGGCTTTGCCGGGGCCAAGGCGCGATCAACGGGCAACGACAAGAACGAGATCGACGTCGCTTTCCTGCACCGCAACACGCTGCATCTGATCGAATGCAAAACCGCCAATCTCGCGCAACTCGGCAGCGGCGATGACGACAAGGCCACCGAGGCCATCTACAAAATGGAATCCCTGCTCAAACTCGGTGGATTGCGCACCAAGGGCATGGTGGTGGACTATCGCGGGCAACTATCGCAAAGCGAAGCCAATCGGAAGCGGGCCGAAGAAGCAGGTATTGCGATTGTTTCCGGCAGCCAGCTCAAGGACCTCAAGGGCGCCATCAGTCGTCTGTGGTTGTCTGATCACAAACTTGCCGCCACCGCCTGATCTACCTATGGCCTCACCATTTGCAGCCACCCTCCCCGTCGCCCGCTACCGCTTCACTGCGAAGCTGCACGCGCCGCTGCGCCTGCCCAACTACGCCGGTTCGCTGCTGCGTGGCCAGTTCGGCGCTGCGCTGCGCGACGTCGCCTGCATGACACGCCAACCCAGTTGCGGCGGCTGCCCTCTGCTTCAAACCTGCCCCTACACGCGCATCTTCGAGGCGCCGGCGCCGCCGACGCATGCCTTGCAGAAATTCAACAACATTCCTAACGCCTACGTCGTCGAGCCGCCGCCGCTGGGCACGCGCGAGCTTGACGCCGGGCAGCGTCTGGTGTTTCACATGGTGCTGGCTGGCGGCGCGCTTGCGCAACTGGCGCTGGTCGTCTTCGCGTGGCAGCGCGCCTTGGCTCAGGGCCTGACCCGAGCGCGCAGCGTCGCCGAGCTTGAAAGCGTTGCGTGGGTCGATGAGGCAGGCGCCGCCACACCCGTCTGGACGCACGAAGCGCCGGTCATCGCCGGGCATGAGGCCAGCCTGCGCGTTGCCGCGCCAGCGTCGTCGCTCGGCGGCATCGCGCTTAGCGTTCACACGCCCCTGCGCCTGCAAAGCCAAGGTCATCCGTTGCGCCCGGAGCAACTTACGCCGCGCGCGCTGATCGCCGCCGTCGCGCGACGCGCCGCATTGATGATGGAGTTTCATGCCGGTCTTGCCGACTGGGGACCGCAGGTGCAGCAGGTCGTGGAATTGGCACAAACCTTGAGCGACACCCGCGATCTGCGCTGGCAGGACTGGACGCGGTATTCGAGCCGCCAGCAACAGGAGATGACGCTTGGCGGCGTGCTCGGCCGCTGGTCGCTGCACGGGCCGTCGCCCTCCCTGGTGTCGGTCTGGCCCTGGCTGTGGCTCGGCCAGTGGCTGCATGTGGGCAAGAATGCGACCATGGGCATGGGAGCCTATAACTTGGAAGGAACATTTCAATGATTGAAGCGAACACGCTGGCCTCGGCCGTTCAGGCACTGGCCCAAGCCGCATTCCGCCCTTGTTGAACGACCTTCCCACTGCCCCGCCCGGCCCGTGGCAAGCTTGCCGCATCCCCCAAAAATCGCGCGCCACCCAACAATCAAAACCTTGTTCACCGATGCAAGGTTTTGATCCATGTCCGAGCGCGACCTCTACCTCGCCTGCTACGACGTCGCCGAGCCCCGGCGCCTCGCTGGCGCGCTGAAACTGGCGCGCGTCTACGCCACGGGCGGGCAGAAGTCGGCGCACGAAATCTTCCTGACGCTGGCCGAGCGCGAGAGGTTTGTGCGCGATATGCGCGCGCTCCTCGACCTGGCAACCGACCGCTTCCTGCTGCTGCGGCTTGACCCACGCAGCCGCGTCCACACGCTGGGCAAGGCCGTGGCACCCAGTGACCCCGATTTCTTCTACCTCGGCTGAGCCGTCGCGCACCATGGGCTTGTTGCTGCTGGATCGCTCTCAACTCGAAGTCAGGACCGAGGGCGAGGCGCTGGTGTTGTACGAAGCCGGCGAGCGCCGCGGCACCGTGCCCATCAAACTGATTGACCGCTGCGTCATCCACGGCGCGCAAACCCGGCTCGACAGCGGCGTGCTCATCAAATTGGCCGAGGCCGGCGTCACCACCGTGCTGATGAGTCCGCGCCAGCATCGGCGCGTGGCCCTGGTGCTGGGCCCTCTGCACAACGACGCGGCGGTACGGCTGGCGCAAGCCGAACGGGTGATGAACAGCGCCTGGTGTCAGCAGTGGGCGCGTGCATTGGTGCATGCCAAGCTGGCGCGGCAACTTCGGACACTTCACACAATGCGCAAGCTCCGGCCCGACGCGCGCAAGCCTTTGTTTGACGCGGCGCAGACGATCGAACCGCTGCGCGACCGCCTGGCGCCAGACGCAAGCAAGACTCCTGCCCTGCTCGGCCTGGACACATTGCGCGGAACCGAAGGGGCGGCGGCTCGCGCCTACTTCGCCGGTTTGGCCGGGGTGATGCCTCCCGCGCTTGGCTTTCAGGGTCGCAACCGCCGCCCGCCGCGCGACCCGGTCAACGCCTGCCTGTCGTTGGCCTACACCATGCTGCACACGCAGGCCGTGCACGCCTGTATGCGCGCCGGACTCGACCCGCTGCTTGGCTTCTACCATCGGCCGGCGTTCGGCCGCGAATCTCTGGCCAGCGATCTGATTGAGCCGTTGCGGCCGGCGGTGGACCTCTGGGTGTGGAACATGCTGCGCGACCGAACCCTGCGCGAAGACCACTTCAGTACCCACAACCAGGCTTGTCTGCTGGGCAAGACCGGGCGACAAACTTTCTACACCAAATGGGAAGCCGACGCCCCGCCGTTGCAACGCTGGTTGCGCGCGCAAACGGCGCAACTCGCGCGCCATCTGCGCGGCGCGGGCCAAGTCTGGCTTGATGGCGCCGCCGATGAGATGGACGACGAGCACGGCACATGACCGCGCGTCATCCGCTTGCGCAAACCTCGCCCGGAGCCGGCGCGCGGGCGCTCTACCTTGGCGCGCGAGACAAGAAGCAGGTGCACTGCACCGAGGAGGCCTTGGTCGTTCGCAACGTGAAGGCGCAGACCCTGCGCTATCCGGTCGCGCGCGTGGCCCGCATCGTCAGCAGCACAACCGTGGACTGGAGTGGCGCCGCGCTGGCACTGTGTATGAGGCGCGGCATCGGCATCACCTGGCTCGACGCAGCCGGCGAATCGCTTGGCGCCTGTTACCCGTGCCAGCGCTCGCACCCGTCCCTGGCAACGGCGCTCGACCTGTTGACCGACGCGCCCGATGGCGCGACGCGCTACCAGAACTGGCTGCGCTCGCGTCGCATGGAGGTGCTGGTGCGCTGGGGCAAGGAAAACGCCGATCGCATCGATCCCATGCAATGGGAGGGCGTCAAGCGCGAATGGGTTTACCAGGGGCACGTTGCCACTCATTTGCCAAGGCCACTGCGCAGCCTGTGCCTGGCCTACGTCGGCGCGCAATTGGCGGCGCATGGCCTGGCTCCGCTGGTGTGGGACGCGCAGGCGGCAAGCATCGACATCGACCACGACTTTTGCGAACTGCTGTGGGCCGAAATGAACCTACACGCCGGCGCGCTGACTGAAAAGGTCGAAGCCGAACTGCCCACGGCAGCCCTCTTCGAACGCTGGAACGCGCGCAACGCAGCGTCGCTGCTGCTGCACCTGCGCAGCCTGCATCGGCTTGTGATGAAGGCCTTGTACGCATGAGCCAGCATCAGTTCGCGCGCTGGATGGTTGTCTACGACATCGCCGACCCGCGACGCCTGGGGCACGTGTTCAGGCGTCTGAAGAAAGAAGGCGTACCGCTGCAATATTCAGTGTTCGCACTGGAAACCAGCGCGACGAAGATGGGAGCGCTGATGGCGCAACTGGCCACCCTGATCGACAAGCGCGAAGACGACGTTCGCGCCTACCGCCTGCCCGTCAACGCCTGGGAGACCACCCTCGGCGCGTCCATATTGCCGCAAGGGGTGCTGCTGTAGCCGAGCGATGCCGGAAAGGATTAGACTGAAGCTGTCCGCAACTCGACATGCTCACGCCACAGAAAAGCTTGGGATGCCCCATGATGGGAGCAAGCGTCAACTCCGCCCGCAAGCCCATGCCAGCACTGGCTTTTTTGCCGATAGCGGTGAAAACCAATGCCCTGATCAGAAAGGGATTAAGACATTATCAGAAGTCGCATAGAACACTATGCGGACGTGAAAACCAATGCCCTGATCAGAAAGGGATTAAGACTTTTGGATTGTAACCTAGTTCGCACGCTTTGCTGAGTGAAAACCAATGCCCTGATCAGAAAGGGATTAAGACGGTTTACGTCCGCGTTTCCGTGTCGGAGAAAATGTGAAAACCAATGCCCTGATCAGAAAGGGATTAAGACCAATCGCAATCGTCGGTTGTTTTGAGATTCGTGGTGAAAACCAATGCCCTGATCAGAAAGGGATTAAGACAGCCGGCGCTGGCGGGCAGCACCTCGGCCCATGGTGAAAACCAATGCCCTGATCAGAAAGGGATTAAGACGGCTGAGATTGTTCTAAAGCTCCCAGGTAGGGGTGAAAACCAATGCCCTGATCAGAAAGGGATTAAGACCGAGCTTGTCCTCGAAGTCAAGAATGCTCTGGGTGAAAACCAATGCCCTGATCAGAAAGGGATTAAGACGGGATTATCTCGGGATTATTCCGGGATTACTTTGTGAAAACCAATGCCCTGATCAGAAAGGGATTAAGACATAGGTCCTTTCGGTTGTTGATGAAATGATGCGTGAAAACCAATGCCCTGATCAGAAAGGGATTAAGACATCGCCTCCTCACGGGTGTCGCAGATACACTCGTGAAAACCAATGCCCTGATCAGAAAGGGATTAAGACCGTCCCCGTCATCGCCTGTCAGCCAGCCGCAACGTGAAAACCAATGCCCTGATCAGAAAGGGATTAAGACCACAGCGCGTTCTGCATGGGAACCGATGCGTCGTGAAAACCAATGCCCTGATCAGAAAGGGATTAAGACCACGTCGTAACATGGCGTTGTGGTGCACTCGGGTGAAAACCAATGCCCTGATCAGAAAGGGATTAAGACACGCGTTTTTTACCTTTTCCCACAATCTTCATCGGTGAAAACCAATGCCCTGATCAGAAAGGGATTAAGACGGTAGACTCCTTGGGGTTGATGAAAGACAACGTGAAAACCAATGCCCTGATCAGAAAGGGATTAAGACGAGGATAAGCTCAGCAGGGACCAACAGCTTGAGTGAAAACCAATGCCCTGATCAGAAAGGGATTAAGACTTCCCGACAATCTTCATTTTATCCAATTCCATGGTGAAAACCAATGCCCTGATCAGAAAGGGATTAAGACATCAAATCCCGATGCTCCGGCATAGCAGAATGTGTGAAAACCAATGCCCTGATCAGAAAGGGATTAAGACAACAAGCCGCGTTCGGTCACCTTTGTTCCGGAGTGAAAACCAATGCCCTGATCAGAAAGGGATTAAGACTCAATCTCGTCTTGCATCTCGCACAACCGCACGCGTGAAAACCAATGCCCTGATCAGAAAGGGATTAAGACCGCACCATCAAATGGCGTTCGATTTTTGACCCTGTGAAAACCAATGCCCTGATCAGAAAGGGATTAAGACTCATCGGGGCCCGGAATGTGGCAGATAGCTGGTGAAAACCAATGCCCTGATCAGAAAGGGATTAAGACAGAGAGTATAATTAGATAAGTTCTGCAGGCTCAGTGAAAACCAATGCCCTGATCAGAAAGGGATTAAGACAGGACTATGTCAGCCGGCGCCGCCGCTGTGTAGGTGAAAACCAATGCCCTGATCAGAAAGGGATTAAGACCATAGTCGCAAAGGATGCGACATTAGTACCATGGTGAAAACCAATGCCCTGATCAGAAAGGGATTAAGACCCTCACTCCGTCGTCGCTTCCTGGGCCGCTTCCGTGAAAACCAATGCCCTGATCAGAAAGGGATTAAGACGAAGAGTGGGTGTTAGAGGGCGTATTGCTGAGTGAAAACCAATGCCCTGATCAGAAAGGGATTAAGACCCAGGCATGGCCGGGGTCAGCGTGAAAGGTGAGGGTGAAAACCAATGCCCTGATCAGAAAGGGATTAAGACCCTGGAACGGCTGCGTGCGGCCTAGCTTCGCAAGTGAAAACCAATGCCCTGATCAGAAAGGGATTAAGACCTGGTTGCCCTACGGTCTTTTTGCCCTTCCCGGTGAAAACCAATGCCCTGATCAGAAAGGGATTAAGACTGTAGTTATCTTTTAGATCGTGTAAATCTATCGGTGAAAACCAATGCCCTGATCAGAAAGGGATTAAGACCGCCGCAGTTCCGCCTTATTGGTAAGGTACCGTGTAAAAACCAATGCCCTGATCAGAAAGGGATTAAGACGTTACTGCTCCGGGTTTACGCCCACGTTTCCTTGTGAAAACCAATGCCCTGATCAGAAAGGGATTAAGACTGGGGAACTTTCGTAGTTGAAGGGGATCGAAGGTGAAAACCAATGCCCTGATCAGAAAGGGATTAAGACGAGGATAAGCTCAGCAGGGACCAACAGCTTGAGTGAAAACCAATGCCCTGATCAGAAAGGGATTAAGACTTCCCGACAATCTTCATTTTATCCAATTCCATGGTGAAAACCAATGCCCTGATCAGAAAGGGATTAAGACATCAAATCCCGATGCTCCGGCATAGCAGAATGTGTGAAAACCAATGCCCTGATCAGAAAGGGATTAAGACGCGGTGGATACGCTCGAGTGAGCTGGTGCTGGTAGGTGAAAACCAATGCCCTGATCAGAAAGGGATTAAGACGTTGCTCGCAGCGGTACTCGCCGTGTTCGTCTGTGAAAACCAATGCCCTGATCAGAAAGGGATTAAGACAAGAAGCTGATCGACGGCCCACGCCCAGGAGAGGGTGAAAACCAATGCCCTGATCAGAAAGGGATTAAGACTTCAATGCCGCGTCGTATTTTGACGGCTGTTGGGTGAAAACCAATGCCCTGTGTCGTCGCCGACGCAAAATTAACCCAGGATGCCGGAACTCCTTGACCCACTTGCAACGACCGCAAACCGTTGCCAACAGCGGTGACTGACACGTTGGCGGTGGGTCAGTCAAAATCGGCCCAGTGGGTCAATTTCGAGTCAGCGCCAACAGGTGGCAGCATGACCAGTGACGGCGGTGTCATGTTGCTGGGGGCGACCGACCGCAAGCTCGGTCTGATCGAGGCGGCAGCGCGCTGCATCGCTGATCCGCGCAGTCCGTTGCTGATCACGCACCAGGTGCGCGACATGCTGCGAAAACGCGTGTATGTTCTGGCGGAGGGCTGGGGGGAGGGTTAGGGGGCTTAAAGGTGAGAAGGGGCTAAAGGGGGCGAAAGGCGGACTCGATGCAGCTAGCCAGCAGGCAAAGGGGGGGGACCCGTTCGGTCTGGTTCGTGGGCGGTGCGGCCTGCCCAACTATGGCGCGCGCGCGGCCGATGCGTGGTGCGTGCCCACCAATTCACCATCAATGTGTGGTGGTAGTGGTGATGATGCGCTCGACCTCGGGCTCGGGCTTGGGCTCGACCGTGGTGGCTTCCCGCTTCCTTGCTGCTATCACCGAGGCAAAGCGCTCCCGCATGGCCTGCATACCCTCGGCGTAGCGATCGAACACGGCTGATGCTGGCTTGTCGTCGTCATCTGGCGCCTCGGGCTGGGCCAGGTCCATGCCGAAGGCCAACCTCTCGATGCTGGTGACCTTCTGCAAGCTCTCGGCCAAGGCCTTGAGCGTGTTTGCTCGGCCTGACAGGCTCGTTGCTCGCCGGATTGTCTGCAAGAGCGCCTCACGGGCCTCTGCCGCCATCGGCGTCCCGTCGGCAGTCTGACTCGCCAGCGCATCCAATACACCCTGGAAGATGTCCCGGCGATCAGTGATGGCCTCAAGTTCGGCGAACAGCTTTTCTGTGAGTCGGCGAGCGCGGTGGGCACCGATTCTGTGTGCCATGACGACCTGGGCGACAGCGAGCGCACCGGCTTCGACGACATCCGAATACGGCTCTATGTTAGTTATCGCTAACTTAACGACACCTTCGTCTTCTAGCTGTTTGGGGGATGGCAATGAATCGAGAAGAGCCCTAATCCGTGCTTTCACCCTCCCCCTCAGGTCCCTGCTCCATCCTGCTCTATCTGCTCTCTGCCGGATCGCTGAGGGTGTGCATTTCAGTTCTCGGGCCATGTCTTTCAATGTTTTGATGCCAGCTCTGAAGTCTCCCTCAAGGGACGGCCAGTCGATGTCTGGGCGCCTTCTACGGGAAGTCATGGCGCTGCCTTGACGGTCTTGCTGTACTCGGACCACAGCGATGCGCCGACGCCACAGCGCAAGCCGTATCTGGCGCCACGACCGGCTGCCTGACAGGTGCGACAGGCGAAGTGATGCCGGTGATATTCGTCAGCCAGCTCGCGCCACGTTGACGGATCAGCGGGCGGCTCGGGTTTGTTCGCCACCGGTTGGCTGAACCAGCGGATCAGATCGGCCTTGCCGTTGCGGATCACGTCGCGCAGAACCGGCGTCAGCTTGCTGGCCGGTGACACTGCCAGCCCGCCAGCCGGGGTAAGCGACAAGCTGAAACCAGCGTCGTGCAAAGTTTCGACAATCGACTGAACGGGCAGGGCCATTTAGAAAACCTCCACGTCCGAAGATTCCAAAGGCCCCGAAGATTCCGAAGATTCCCCGTTTCCAAAACTGGAGCCTTCGGAACCTTCGGCGGAATCTTCGGGCACGCCGATGGTAAAAGCCACGTCCGAAGCACCAGGCAGCCGCCAAAACCAGCCTTCTTTCATGCCCCCTTTTTTGCGGATTACCTTCAACTTTTTGGATGCGGCCCATATCTGCTTTTTGCTAAAGCCAGCGTCCTTGAGCGGCTTACACGCGGTTTCGGCATGGGTCAACGCATTGACGGACAGCTCGACCCGTAGCAGCTCGCAGGCGTCGCTTGAATCGGCTTCATCATCGGCCTCGTCGTTCGGGTCAGTCAGCAGTTCGCGAGCAGAGCCTTCTACAGCCTTGCCCCAGGCGATGCGGGACGCTTCAATACCGGGGAAGGCGTCCACCTCTACCTGCTCCAGGTGGTAGTGGAACCCGCCATCATCCGGCCCGATGCTGGACTTGCTGCGCGCCAGGATGCGGGCCTCCTTGCCGTCCGCGCCTTTGACTTTTGCCGCCACCAGCACGACTCGGGCCACGGCGCCGAACGCCACTGAGCCGATGACGCGCAGTGTCGGGTCAGTGCCTTGCCCGCCCTTACTGAAATGCGTGATGCCCAGCAGCGCACAATCGCACGCTGCGGCCAAGTCCACCAGCGGCTGCAATGCCCGCCGGACGTCGCTGTTTTTGTGGCTGTCTCCAGTCACCGCACTGACTACGGGGTCAACGATAAGCAGCTTGATACCGCCGATCTTCTCTACCGCGGCCAGCAGTTGACCCAGATCACGCGCCGGATCAAAGGGCAACACTTCTCCGTCAACACGCGCCCCGCTCACAAAAAAGCAGTGGGCACGATCCGCACCAGCGGCCAGCAGGCGCGGCAGCAGTGTGTCAGCAGCATCGTCCTCGCCGGACCAGATCAGCACGTTGCCCGACTCACAGCGGGAACCGTCCGGCCAGCGCCCGCCGATGGTGACGGTTGCCCCGATTGCCAGGGCCAGGGTGGTTTTGCCAACGCCAGCCGCGCCGGCCAGGATATGCAACTTGCCCAGCGCCAGCCAGTCTTGCCACAGCCAGTAAACCGGCTCGGGCGTTAAGTCGCTGCCGCATGTCAGCACCACGCCATCCGGCGCGTTGCGGTGGTGGTCGGGGCCATCATTCAAGCCGTAATCGTCAGCCGTCACTTGACGGAGAGGCGGCTGATATTTCACCGCCAGTTTTTCGACTTCGGCCATTTTTTCGGGATCAAGCATATTGGCCTCTCATGCACTCGTGGCGCAAATAGTTGATCTTTCCGGCTGCCTTGAGTACGCGGTCTTTATCGACGGTGGTCAACGCCACGCCATGACCGACGTTGGCAGCGGCCACGGCCACCAGCAAACTTTCGTCAGCGAGTAGTTCAAGTGCTTGCCCAGCCGATAGCAGGCGTGGCGTGCGCTTGGGTGTGCCGGGTGGTGCGTCTCTCGGCGGGAACAGGCCGGCCATGTCCAGGCCAAGCGCACCGACGATTTCGGCGACTTCGCACCCGGCGTGGCAGTAGATCAACACCGCGCCGTCTGTGTTTTCTCGCACGCTCAGGGACGGGCCTTTGTCAGCATGAGCAGGGCAGCGTGCCGACCATTGGCCAGCCTGACGTTTACGGACCTTTTCCAGTAGAGGCAGGATGGTTTCAATCGGGGACATTTGCAATCCCCAGGACGAGAGCGAATCGCCGCAGTGCAACCACGCTCTCGCAGTACTTCGACATGCCCCATCGGCTGACGATGAAGTCATCGTTGCCGCCAACATGGACTTGGTGACCGGCCGATGCGAACTGTGCCTTTAGCGTTGTCAGAGCTTTAGCGGAACCCGGTACGATGGCAAAATCGATCGCGTTGTCCGTGCGTTGCTCTGCGAATACCCGCTGGCCAGCGGGCAGTTCGCTTTTGTGGGGTGTCATGCTTGGCTCCCTGCACGCTGCGCCAGGAATTGCTCAACCTTGTCGGCATCCCATACGGTGGTGTTTGCGCCCAACTTGAACGGTGCGGGGAATTTCCCCTCTGACACCCACCGCCATACTGTTGCCGGACTGACTGGCAGCATTCCCGCTCGGCCTTGGCAGGATGCCAAGTCACGGATTCTCAAGACCCTCGGTCCCATCAGCATCTCCACGGTCTCACGACGTTTGGTTGAGGAATGCCTGCGAGGGGTGATTGTCAGCGTCTCACGACGTTAGAGGCACATCCCACACAGGACGGCGCCATCGTAGGCCGTGCTTTGCAGTCTCAAAAGCTTAGCGGCACAGGCGTCCGCTTAGCGGCACTACCGTCCGCTTACCGGGTGGTCATGCGCGCAATTCGCTTCCTAATGCTTTCTGTGTTGGCCATTGCCACGTTGCCATTCCCGTCGTAATACTTCACCTCGTTGGCCATGACTTCCTCTATTTCAGACGGCTTAGACTCTGTCCATTCATCCATCACGTCCTGCGGCTTGGGCCGGGGTAATCCTTTGTCGAATGCGGCCTTTAGGAATTGATATAGGGGCCACGCCAAGCCGTCATTCCGCTTGGGCTTGTGAGGACGCCAGTCGAGACCTTGGGACTTAGGTTCTGCGATGGGATCAACAGCCACTGGCGCTTCCTCCCTGGGTGCATCATTTGCCTCGTTGACGGGGGACACTGGCTCAGAGTCAGACGCTGGGGCGGTCTGTCGCTCGAAGTTGAAGAGCCCTACAGATTGCCCCCATGCAACGAGCTCGTCGAACAGGACAACTCCCGCGCCGTAATCTGAAAGCGGCAGCTCCCTGAGGTCATCAGAGTCACGTGGCGTAAGTCTCCCAAGTTGAACCGCGCCGTTGATGGAACTGAAGATTTTTCGCTCGGCGTCCATTGGATTTGCCGAGCCAATTGCCCTCACTATGGCCGGTGCGATGGCACCGACATAGACGAATCCGTCATTGGCAAAGTCAGCATTTATCAGCCGCACTTTCAGCACGATTGGCCCTTCCCGGCGACCTTCATGGGGAGCTCCAGCAGGCGGGCGAAGGTGACCCGCTTTTCGGTTCACGGGCCTATCTGGGGCTAATCAGGATTAGCCGTTTTACGGGTGGCGGCTGTGATTTTTCGATGAAGATTCCATCGGATAAATCCGGGCTTCTCAGCCTCCCGTCTAAGTATGTGCTGCCAAAGAACCGTAGCACCATCTTCTGGCAGGCTGTCTAGTGAGCCAATGACCTCGGCCACCTGTTCCACGCTCCACAGATGGCTCGTGGCAGTGGCAGCAATTTCGTCGTTCCAAGCGGCCCAGTCAGCATCATGAATGGATTCTGGATTTAGCTGGCCACCCAGTGACCGGACCATATGAAGTGCCAACATTGGCCAGCCCGAATAGAACGACGCAGCATCTATGCGCGAACACACTTGCCCGAATGTCCGCGCATGGGTTTCCCCTCTTAACCCAATCAGTTCGGCAGCTGTTCCGTAGCCATGAATGGGCTCTCCACCAGCTGCGATACGGTCTCGTATGACCTTGATTAGCTTCCGAGCATGAGCGTGTTGCTGCGACATTTTTTGCTGTGTCTATCAAACCGCACGCAGCTTACCAAGTATTGCGGGCTCGCAAGCAAGCGGAATCTTCACTCACCGCAAATGTGAATCCCTGTTTGGCATTCACTTCGCTGACTTGGCTTTCTTGATTGAGACAACGACGGCACGCGGCTTTGGAGTCGAACTGAACTTCGCCCAGTCGTTCATCAGATTGCGCCGCTTCTCGAACAGGTCTGAGCGTTGATATGCGGCCACGGTGTTGTCGCCAATGGCGTGCGCCAGCGCCATTTCGCGGACCTCGGACGGGTAGGCCGTTGACGATGCCGTCCAGCTTGAAAACGTCGCTCGGAAGCCGTGCGGAACTGCGTCCACGCCCATATCGCGCATAACTTTGGTCATTGTCATGTCGCTGATCGGTTTGCCTTTCAACCTGCCGGGAAACACCAGTGTCTCGCCCTCAACGCGGGGCAATGCTTCAAGCAATTTGATCACTTCCTCCGACAACGGTACGCGGTGCGGCCTGCCTGACTTCATGCGGTTGCCTGGGATGTTCCAGGTTTTTGTCGCCACATCGATTTCGTCCCACGGCGCCAGCCGCGCCTCGCCGGACCTGCATGCAGTCAAGACGACGAACTCCAAAGCGCGTGCGCCAATACCGGCGACACTGCGCAATATCTCCATGAACCCGTACAGGTCCGCCGCGTCCAGGGCACGGTGCGCGGTGACTGGAGCCACGATGTTTCGATCAGCCAGCAGCTTGTCCAGATTGCCTTTCCATCTTGCCGGGTTGTCGCCGGTGCGGTACTTGCGGACTGTCGCCCAATCAAGAACCAGTTCGATGCGGTTGCGAACGCGGCTGATCGTCTCGTTCTTGGTCGTCCAGTACGGCTCGATGATGGCCGTGACATGCCCGATATTGACGTTTCGCACCAGCAGGTCGCCGATGCTCGGGTACACGTAGGTTTTCAGCGTGTTGACCCACTGCTGACCGTGTTTCTCGTTTCTCCAGCCGGGTGCCTTGGCCTTGATGTACGCCTCGGCGCAGCGCCGGAACGTCCAGGCAAGGCGCGTTTCCTCGATCTGCTGCTGCACGATGGCCTGCCGGTTCGCTGCACGCGTCGCGACTGGATCCACCCCTGCCACGATCTCGTCGCGCACCTCCTGGGCCTTCTGATGGGCCAGCGCCAGCGTCACGCCAGGATATGCACCTAATCCGATCTCGCGCCGCTTGTCGCCTACCGTAACGCGCAGCACCCAGGACCGCGAGCCGGACGGCGCAACCTGCAGCGTCAGCCCCGGCACATGCCCAACGGCGTGATAACCCGGCGCAGTCAACCGCTTGACTTGAAGCGGCCCCAGCTCTCTTGCGATGCGTGGCATTTTGTACCCTCCAAACAACCCACCATAAAAAGGTGTACTTGGATGCTACCGCATGCGACGGTATAAAACAAGGGAATACGTAACTCTCTAGGATTGGCGCGGGTTACATGGCGATTTCTACCCGCCGTTGATGCGCCGTGAGACGGTGCTAGACACGGCGGAGACGGACGCCCTCTCCGCCAGGAACCAGTCTCCAGGCTCCTGCTCCGGGCCGCCCCCAGCGCCCGGCCGCGGTTCGCGAACGGGAATCTGATTTCGCTTCCACCTGGAGGCAATGCGTACAGCCTCGGCCAATTCTGCAGGTGAGAGCTGCGAGGCAAGCAGCTCCCGGTTCTTGAGCGCCTGCTCAACGCCCTGTTGAGCGGCGAGACTGGTCCAGACATGGGCCATGACCTGGTCCTTGGTGACCCCGTCGCCCAGGTGGTACATGAGGCCAAGATTGTTCTGCGCCAGGGGCTGCCCCTGCACGGCTGCCCGATGGAACAGGTCGTGGGCCTTGGTCAAGTCCTTGGGCCCCAGCTCGCCTCGGACATGCATCAGCCCAAGGTTGACCTCGGCATCTGCATTACCCTGCGCCGCCGCCTGTTGCAGCAATTCCTGCGCCCTGTTGATGTTCCTGGGAACGCCTTCGCCATTGGCGTACATCAGACCCAGATTGACCTGCGCCGCCGCATTGCCCTGGGCTGCGGCGCGCCTGAATAAATCGACCGCCTTGGCGATATTTCTTGGCACGCCCTCGCCCCGGACATGCATCACGCCCAGGTTCACCTGGGCTGCGGCGTCGCCACGCGCCGCTTCAGCCTGAAGCCGTGCGGCGAGTTCCTGTTCGGGGCTTGCCGGGCCCGTCTGCTTGGCCGCTTCAACAGTCCGCTCACCGCAGGCCGCCAGACCAATGACCGCCGCAACGGCGACCAGCACGATGCGTCCTGGTCGCCGCAGCCAACGGTCGAATCGGTCTTGAGTCATGCGTCTGCGCTCCGCCTGTCTGAGAAAGCACCATCAGTCGCAAATTTCAGCGCGCCCGTCAGCACCGAGGAATGCTGCGCGCACGGCCTCGCCTGCATAGACCTGTTGCACCGCATCGCGATAGCCGCGCAATTGCGCAACACGCTCGGGGGATGCCATTGATTCGCCGCTCGACTTGTAGTCCAGCACCCACCATTGCGCCGTATCGCGACGATGCACCAGCCGATCCAGCCGCAGCGATTGACCTCGCGCCACGATCTCGACCTCGTTTTGCGACCAGTCGATCAGGTTCGGGTCCCAGGCCCAAGCCGCCTCGCCATGGACCACCCGCAGGGCCATGGCGCGGACGCGCTGCGCCAGATCCTCGGCAAGTGCAAATTCGCGCCTGACCCGTTCCATCATGTCCGGCGTTGGTTGCGCCAATCCGGCCGGCCACAGTTCCAGCAACCGGTGCATGGCCCGGCCCAAGTGAGCGGCGTTGTCGCGATACGCATCACTTTCAATGAGGTTGCGACCCGGCGCTTCCTCTATCAAGGCCTCGCGGGCCGGCCGGCCGGGCAGGGTCGGCAGGCAGATCAGCAGCACCTCGCGGCCCCCCCGGTTGGACTCGTCCTGGTCAACAGCATCGGCCTTCGTTGTCGCTGCCGGCGGCAGCACAAGGGCAGACCCCGCGGCTGAATCGACTGACGCCAGGTAGGGGGCGGCACGCGCCCACCAACTTGGTTCGCCGGAAGGCGCCGCCTGCAGCGCCGAAAACACCAGTTCAGTGCGGGCTCGCGTCATCGCAACATACAGGGCATTGAGCTCCTCGCGCCAGCGTGCAGCTTGCTCCTGCGCAAATTCGGCCTGGCAACAGGCCGGAGCGGCGGTCTCGTCCATCAGGAATACAAATTTGCGCGGCGCGGGCTCGGCAATGGGCCAATCAAGCAAGACGCCGGGCCGCGCGCGGTCCCGGACCGGGGCGTCCGAATCAAGAATCAGGACATGGTTCGCCTCAAGCCCCTTGGCGCCGTGAATCGTGATCAGGCGCACCGCATCCGCGCCGCTTGCGGCGGCGGCCTTGACTCCCCCCTTGCGCAGGCGCCGCACCAGCGCATAGGGAGTGGCGTAGCGACCGCCATTCAGCTCAAGGGAGGCGGCAAGCAGAGCCTTCAGATTCGACTGGACCCGGGCCCGCTGCGCCGCAGGCGTGACCTGAGCGAAACGACGCAGCACCTCGCCATCCTCGTAGATGGCCACCAGCGCATCATGTGGAGGCAGTTGCTGGAGCCATGCCTGCCAGCGCGACAAGCGCTTGCCGATGGCGGCAAAACCAGCCTCCTCCTGCTGCGGACGGCGCAGCAGATCGAGCCATGTGCCGCGGCGCGCTGCTGGCGCGGACGGCTCCGGCTGATGTCGATGCTGCAGTGCCAGCCGCACCAGATCCTCATCGGACGCGCCAAAAAGTGGCGACTTGAGCGCACGAGCCAGCGAGAGGTCGTGCTGCGGCGACAGCAGCACATCAAGCAACGCCAGCAGGTCCATCACCTCGCAGGTTTCCCCGAGGTCGGTGCGTTCGGGTTGCTCGCAGGCGATGTGCCGGGCCCGCAACTCGCCCTCCAGCATGACCAGCCGGTCGCGCTTGCGCGCCAGGATCATGATGTCACTGTGTGTGGCCCCCTGTGCAATGCGCTCAACCACCCAGTCCGCAACCTGCCGGCATTCGCGCAGTCGCAGCTCCTCCTCCGGCGGCCAACGCGGCATGGTCAGGCTGTCGCGCCACGTCGGCTCCGCCGCCACAGTCCGACCCAAGCGTTGCGGCCGCTCGACCAGCGGCAGGCCAAGCACCGCACCAGTCACCCTGGATTCCGTGCTGTGGCTGCGAAAGAGCTTGACCGCCGACAAGAGTTCGGCGTCGCTCATGACGCCGTTGATCGCCTGGACCACGGCGAGAGCATTGCGTTGCGTGTGGTCGCAGCCGAGCAGAACCCCGTCCAATCCGTCGCGAATGAATTCCTGCGCGGCGGCAAACACCTTCGGTTCGGCGCCGCGAAAGCGGTAGATGCTCTGCTTCGGGTCACCGACGATGAACAGTGTCAGCACCCTGCTGTTCGATCCGGCATAGGCCGATAGCCAGGCCTGCAACGCCTGCCATTGCAGGGGACTGGTATCCTGAAACTCGTCAATCAGCAAGTGCTTGAGGCCAAGATCGAGCCGTTCCTGCAGCCAGCCGCTGATCACCGGGTCAGCCAGCAAATGCCGCGCCGCGCGTTCCAAATCCTGCATGTCGACCCAAGCACGCTCGCGCTTCCAGTCGGAAAACTCGCGCAGCATGAGCCGGCTCAGGCGCAGCAGGCGCTGCTGGTTAAGCCAGGCAAGATGCTGCTGCGTTGCCGCCGCCACCCGCAGCAGCAAGGCTTGCGCGGCGCGGACCTGCTCGATGCCCCCAATCTTGTCGTTGAATTTGCGCGGCTCGCCTTCTTTCGTTAGAAGCAGTTTAGTGATCGCACCGAGGTCTCGCGACGCGATAGCGGGACGCAGTGCAACGCCGGCCGCGGCAAAGGTCGGTGCGCCTGCCCGACTCAACATCAGCGCCGCCGCCTCAAGTGTCGTTTGCGACTTTGGCCGATCCCAAAGCAACTGCTCGGGCCGTTCCATCCCGGTAAAGTCCGCGAATTGCTGTGCGAAATGAAGCACCGATGACGCAACCGACTGATAGGCGTCCGCCAGTTCAAACTCCAGGCGTTTTGCCAGCACCGCTTCCAGCATTTTTCGCACTTGATGCCGGCCATGCTCGGCAATCAACGAGCTGAAGTCCACGCGCAGCGGCTCGTCTTTCAGCAAGGCCCGGTGCAGGCGCGGCCACAGCCCTGAAATCGCCTCGGCGTCGTCCTCCAGCAGCGTGTAGTCAAGGGGAATTCCAAGTTCCTGCAGCACCGACAGGGGCGCGCCACGCAGCAGAGAGGCGAACCAGCCATGGATGGTGCGAACCTGCACCGGCCGCCCGGATAGCAACCAGCGCGTGCAGGCGTCGCGCACCACCTGCAGCCGTTGCCGCGCCAACGCCGCGTCGATGCCCCGTTCCGCAAGTAGCTTGACGGCTTGATCGTCGCTGGCGCCGACAAGTTCGGTCAACCAGTCGTTCAAGCGGCGCCGCATTTCACCCGTGGCCTTCTTGGTGAACGTGATTGCCAGAATCTCGTGCGGCTCGACTGGCTGGCCACTTTCGAGCAGCGGACCCAGCAACGCGCGCAGCATTCGGGACACCAGCAGCCAGGTTTTCCCAGAACCGGCGCAGGCTTCGACGGCGACGCTTTGCCGTGGGTCGCAGGCCATTCGATAAAACGCTTCACGATCAATCGTCCGCCCGTCCTGCGAATAGCGCATGCTGCTCATGCCCGATCCCAAAAGTCCTTGCGGCACAGCCCGCGCGCCGCACAGTGATCACAGGAGACGCCCTCACCCAGCGCCGGCAGTCCGGCGCCGGACTGAATCTTCTCGATGTCGCCGCGCAGGCCGTCGAGCAAGGCGTCACGCGCCCACAGCAATTGGGTCTGCGCAAATTCCCTGACGTCGCCGCGTTCCCCGATGCTGAGGTAACAGGCCTTGGGATCGGCCTCGCCAAGCAATGCGGCGTAAAACGCCAGTTGCGTATCTTCGCCCGGGTCGGCGATGCGGCGCCGCGTTTTCTCGACGCTTTCGGTCTTGTAATCGATCAACAGCGGCGCGCCGTCGGACAGCCGATCAATCCGATCGACCTTCCCGACCAGCTTGAACGCTCCGAGTTCGCGCTCCAGCCACTTCTCCGCGGCCTCGAAGCTCGTCGCTTCGGTCTGCCCTGAGCTGAGCCACTCGATGTAGGCCTTTTTCAGGTTCGGCCAAAGCGCTTGAAATGGCAGGAACTGCGCCGGGTCAATGTGCCTGGCCAGGCTGGTGCTCTGGGCACATTGTTCCAGATGGTCCTGCAACTCCGCGTTGCTTGCGAGCTCTGGAGCACCTTCATGAAAACGGCGCAGCACCTCGTGCAGCCAGAGCCCGAAGTCGCGCTTGTCCAGCTCCTCGTCGAGTTCTTCACTCTCGCGCAGGTCAAGCTGGTGCAGGGCAAAAAACCGGTACGGGCAGCGCCGCAGATCTTCATAGGCACTGGCTGAAATGGAGTGGATGGGCAGCCGGTCGGCGCGCGGGCTCGGTCGTGTCAAAGGAAGGAAGGCAAGTCGCTGAGTGACACGTGGGTCAAGCGTCTCCTGGGCGCTGCCAGCGAGTTGCAAGGCGCGTAGCAAGGGGCTGGGCTGAACCTGTTCGCCGTCCCTTCCCGTGCCCCGCCACAACAACTGGCAGGCGTAACCGTTGAGCAGATTGTCCCAACTGCGCTGCTGCGCCAGTTCCAGATCAGCGCGAGCCGGCAGGCCCAGAGCGACACGTTGCGCCGCACTCCACGGACCTTCCACATTGGGCGACGCGCTCAGGTGCACGTCGTCGCAGCCGGGCATCACAACGGCGGCGAAGGCGCGCCCCAGCAACTGGCTCAAGGGCAGGATCACAACCTCGGGCTCGTCCGGCTGCGGCGCGATGAAACGATGCGACTCCAACACCGAGCCAGCCCAGGCGGTGAAGGAAGGAAGAGTCCAGCGCTGCCGGGCCGCATGATGCTCGCCCATCGCGTTCGCATCCTCTGGAGCAAGCCGCATGGCCGCAATCACCTGCGCGCCCGCAGCGTCGGCACGCAGAGACTCCCACAGTCCCGTCGCCTGCAACAGACACCGGGTCGCGTCGAGCCAGCCGGTCAGCGGCCTTGGCTCTCGCATCCCGGCCCTCAGTTCTTCCACCTGCGCCAGCCATGGCGTCAGGCCGGCAGCAACGATTGGCGAGCGGGCGACGAATTCGCGCCAGTTCGACGCGCCTTGCCGGCGCAACACGCGCTCCAGCTCCGACGTTGGCGCAAGCCCGAGTTCAGGTGCGGACTTGAGCCATTCAAGCAGTTGGTCGCTGTCCGCGTTCCAGGCGCAGGCACGAAGCGCGACCATAACCTGGGCCGCGGCGCGCGTTGTCGATAGCGTCCAACCGGTTTCGTCATGCAGCCGGACGCCGCGTTCCTCAAGCGACGCATTCACCCGACGCGTCAGGAATCGATCATTCGCGATCAAGGCGAGCGGCGAGCGCCCAAGCGCCAACTGTTGCAGGATGAGTCCGGTCGAAAATTCGGCCTCGTCTTCAGCGTCCCTTGCGCCTGCCACCGAGACACGCCGGGCCTTGGGTTGCGCGGTCCAGAGCAAGGACACGGAGCGGTCCGCCCAGCGCGTTCGAAGCGATGAGAGCAAGGGGTCGGCGTGAAACCCTTCCAGGGTGAACAGACATTCCCAGGGGCTGCTGCTGGAGGAGCCGAACAGGATGTCGGTGGCGTAGCGGGACGCGGCACACCACTCGACGGCAATGCGGCTCAGTGCCGTGTCAAGCGCCGACGGGGTGCCGGCCGGATCAAACGCCAGCGCCATGCGGCAGGAGGCGGCCCAGGCGAAACGCTCCTCGGGGCCGGCGGCTGCCGCGGGCTGGGCCAGCAGATGGGCGCGCTCGACCAGCCGCGCAACAAGGGCGGGTTCGCTTTCGATTCCGGCCGACTCAAGCAGGCTCTGGGCGGTCAAGTGGTCCGAGGCCAGGTCAAATGTGATATCGCCAGCGCCGGGCATGGCGCCGCCCAGGCGATTCGCGCATTGCTGTGCTGTTTCGAAACGAGGCGTGAAGCCGTCTGCGGCCCTCGCCTGCCAGGCTTTCCGGCAAAGTGGGCCAAGCTGTGGGAACGGCAACAGGACCACGGTTCCGGCGATCGAAACCTGACGCGGCTCAAGTTTCGCGCCCAGCGCCTGGACCAGTTCGTCGATCGATCCAACCACACTGGCGCCAGGAGCGAGAACGGTGGCCTCATGCATGTGAATTTCGGCCGGCCATTGCGGCAGCGCGCAAACTTGGGTACTTGCTTTCTGTCAGAATGACCTCACTTTAGCCGCTCAGGCTCATGGCACAAGGATCCATCATGGCAAGTGACCTCATCAAGCATGTTTCCGACGCATCGTTTGAAACCGATGTCTTGAAGTCCGACCGACCGGTGCTGGTTGACTACTGGGCGGAATGGTGCGGCCCGTGCAAGATGATTGCGCCGATTCTGGACGAGGTGTCGAACGCCTACGCAGGCAAGCTGCAGGTCGCCAAGATGAATGTGGATGAGAATCGCGAAGTTCCGGCCAAGTTCGGCATTCGCGGCATACCGACCTTGATGCTGTTCAAGAACGGTGAACTGGCTGCCACCAAGGTCGGCGCCATGAGCAAGGCGCAGTTGACGGCATTTCTCGACCAACAACTGGCCTGATTTTGCGAACGCCGGCGCGTCGTAACAATCCGTTCGCGCCGACTCATTTCCTGTCATAATTCGCCCGTCCGCCGGCAAAACTGGCGGAAGGAACCGAGATCCGGTTTGTGAGGCTACTCTCTCGCCTCCAGTCAAACCTCCCCCCGTAGATTGAAGCGCTCCCGAAGGAGCCATTCCACGCAGGTAGCCCCATGCACTTAAATGAACTCAAGGCACTCCATGTGTCCGAAGTCTTGAAGCAGGCCGAAGAGCTTGAAATCGAGAACACCGGACGCATGCGCAAGCAGGAGCTGATGTTCGCCATCATCAAGAAGCGCGCTCGTGCCGGCGAGCAAGTGTTCGCCGACGGCGTGCTGGAAATCCTGCCAGACGGTTTTGGCTTCCTGCGCAGCCCGGACACCAGCTACACGGCCAGCACCGACGACATCTACATCAGCCCGAGCCAGGTGCGCCGCTTCAACCTGCACACCGGCGACATGATCGAGGGCGAGGTGCGCACGCCGAAGGACGGCGAACGCTACTTCGCGCTGACCAAACTGGACAAGGTGAACGACGGGCTGCCCGAGGCGAACAAGCACAAGGTGATGTTCGAGAACCTGACGCCGCTGTTTCCGAAGGAACAGATGCGGCTCGAGCGCGACATCAAGTCCGAGGAAAACATCACGAGCCGGGTCATCGACATCATCGCGCCGATCGGCCGTGGCCAGCGCGCCCTGATCGTTTCACAGCCGAAGTCCGGCAAGACCGTGATGATGCAGCACATCGCGCACGCCATCACCGGCAACTACCCGGAAGTGCACCTGATGGTGCTGCTGGTGGACGAGCGCCCGGAAGAGGTCACCGAAATGCAGCGCAGCGTGCGCGGCGAAGTGATCTCGTCAACCTTCGATGAGCCGGCGGCGCGTCACGTGCACGTGGCCGAAATGGTGATCGAGCGGGCCAAGCGGCTGGTTGAATTGAAGCGCGACGTCGTGATCCTGCTGGACTCGATCACCCGGCTGGCACGCGCCTACAACAACGTCGTCCCATCCTCGGGCAAGGTGCTGACCGGCGGCGTGGACGCCAACGCGCTGCAACGTCCGAAACGCTTCTTCGGCGCCGCGCGCAAGGTTGAGGAAGGCGGGTCGCTGACCATCATCGCCACCGCGCTGGTCGACACCGGCAGCCGCATGGATGAGGTGATCTTCGAGGAATTCAAGGGCACCGGCAACTCCGAGATCCATCTGGATCGTCGCCTGTACGAGAAGCGCGTTTTCCCGGCGATCCATCTGAATCGCAGCGGGACTCGGCGCGAAGAGCTGTTGTTGTCGCCCGAGGTGCTGCAAAAAACGCGCATCCTGCGCCAGTTGATGTACAACATGGACGAGATCGAAGCGATGGAGCTGATGCTGAAGAACATGAAGGCGACCAAGAGCAACGTCGAATTTTTCGACATGATGCGCCGCGGCGGTTGAGGCGCAGCGCCAAGCCTTGGCGCGGTGCGCGATCGGGGTCTGGCCACCCTACCCCTGTGCGATAATGTCGCACTTTTTTCGGCAAGTACCGCGCACATCGGCGCGAGGCGGCTGCCCACACTGAACCCGGAAAGAAAAATCATGAAAGAGGGCATTCACCCCAAGTACCGCGAGGTCTGCTTCCTGGACCTGTCAAACAATTTCAAGTTTGTGACGCGTTCCTGCGTCACCTCAAAAGAGAGCATCAAGCTGGATGACGGTCGCGAGCTTCCTCTGTACAAGCTCGATACCTCAAGCGAGTCCCATCCCTTCTACACCGGAACACAAAGATCGGTTGACAACATGGGCGGAAGGGTCGAGAAGTTTCGCAATCGTTTCGGCAAACCCACCGCGAAGTAAGCAGAACTCAGCATTGATTGAAGGGGCAGCGCGGTCAGCCGTGCTGCCCTTTTTCATTGCGGCCGGCGGGACGACCGTGACTTAGAACTTGTCCGTGAATTATTTGAGGTCGCGTTGGGGTGCAATCGGGATGAGTTGGCCGCCAATATCACGCCGCATGGGCTGGCCGCCCATGCAAGGGATTTGGTGGTCAAATCGCCCGATTTCACCCCAACCCGAAGGGCAAGCGGATTTTCGGGCGGTCTGCGTCGTTGCAAAATCAGGCAAGGCGTCCAGCCTTGCCTTGGATTCTGCGCCTTGCATCCCATCCCGAAAATCCGTTTGCGCAACCCCAAATAATTCACGGACAAGTTCTTAACATCCGACTTACCGTGATTCGACTTTCCCCAGCCATCGTCAGCGAGAACGCCGTGCGTCGCCTGCCTCGCATGGCCTTGCTGTTGATGTGCGCGGTGTATGTCTTCGCTGGCTTCGTCGGTCGCGAGCCCTGGAAAAGCGCCGACATGATGGCGCTGGGCCACATGCTCGAACTGGTGAACGGGACCTCCTCTTGGTGGTTGCCGCAAATCATGGGCGTGCCGGACCGGCCGGCCGCATTGCTGCCGTACTGGATCGGCGCCTGGGCCATTCAACTGAGCCCCTCCTGGCTGAGTCCGGCGGCGGCCTCGCGCATCCCGTTCGTCTTGTTGCTCGCGCTGACCTTGGGACTGACCTGGTACGCGACCTATTTTCTGGCCCGGCGACCGGAAGCGCAGCCGGTAACCTTCGCCTTTGGCGGCGAGGCGCAGCCGGTGGACTACGCGCGCGCGCTCGCGGATGCCGCGCTGCTCGCCGTGATTGCCTGTCTGGGACTGGCCCAGTTGTCACACGAGACGACGCCGGCGCTGGCGCAGCTCGGTTCGATGGCAGCGGCGTTTTTTGGCATGGCCGCACTGAGCTACCGGCCGGCGACGGCCGGGGTTTTCCTGTGCATGGGCTTGACAGGACTGGCCCTCAGCGGCGCGCCCTCGATTTCACTTCTGATCGCGATCCTGCACCTGGCGTTTCGAATCGGCGAACGGTATCGGGCCGACCCCACCGAGCGGGCCCGGCATGGGCCCTGGATGGCGATCTCGGCCCTGGGCCTGTTGCTTGTCATCGTCGTCGTCGCGGCGCTTGACCTTTGGGCCTGGCGCCTGCGCAGTGCCGAGATCGTGGTGCAGGAGGCTCGCAGTTTCATGCGCCTGGTGGCCTGGTTCACCTGGCCCGCCTGGCCTCTGGCGATCTGGACCCTTTGGCGCTGGAAGCACCATCTCGCCACCTTCCACATTGGGTTGCCCAGCTCCATGGTCCTGCTGATCCTGGGCGCGACGGCGCTGTCAGGCGGATCGGACCGCACGCTTCTGCTGGCCTTGCCTGCCCTTGCGACCATGGCTGCGTTCGCCTTGCCTACCTTGCGGCGCAGCGTGTCGGCCTTCATCGATTGGTTCACCATGCTGTTTTTCAGCGGCTGCGCCTTGATCGTCTGGCTCTATTGGGTGGCAATGCAAACCGGGACACCGCGTCGCATGGCGGCCAGCGTTGCCAAACTAACGCCAGGATTTGAGCCAAACTTTGAACTCCTGCCCTTCCTGCTCGCGCTGCTTGCAAGTCTGGCCTGGATCTGGCTAGTCAAGTGGCGGGTCGGCCGCAACCGCAGTGCGATCTGGAAAAGCCTGGTGCTACCCGCCAGTGGGGCAGCGCTTAGCTGGTTCCTGTTGATGACTCTTTGGCTGCCGATGCTCGATTTCGCGCGGAGTTACCAACCCCTGGTACGCCGCGTGTCGTCCATCATCGGTCAGCCCGTTTGCGTGCAGGCCCATGGCTTGACGCCCGGGCAGATCGCGGCCTTTCGTTACCACGGTCGGCTCGAGATCAAGCCCGCCGAGCGTCTGGCCCGCTGCCCCTGGCTGCTGGTCGACGCCGACGACCGGGCCAGCCTGGAACAAACCATCGATCCCTCTCTTTGGCGCTCGCGCGGCATGTTTCGTCGACCCTCAGACAAGAACGAAGACGTCATCCTGTACCAACGGACTCTGCCGTGAGACGGCTGGTGCGGCGCCGGGTCAACGGCTGAAACCGCGGTGGACAAACGTGTAGACTTCGATCCGCGCGAACATTCAACCCTTTGGCCCATGCCATCGATCGGAGTAGTCATGAAAATCAAGCGAATCGGTCAAGTCATTGCAGGGCTCAGCCTGCTCCTGTTCCTGGCCGGGTGTGCTACAGGCAGCAGTGAGAAGGCCAGCAATTTCGTGGAGGATTCGGTGCTCACGGCCAAGGTCAAGAGCGCGCTGCTGAAAGACCCCGCGGTCAGCGGAACGGCCGTTCACGTCGAAACGTTCCGAGGCCTGGTGCAACTCAGCGGCTTTGTCAAGAGCGCCGCCGAGCGCAGTCGGGCCGAAAAGCTGGCGCAGGACATTGACGGCGTCACGACCGTCATCAACAGCATCGTGATCCGCTAAACCTCTTGACTCTTCACAGCTAGTTCGCGTAGGTGACGAGGAGATCACCGACGCCGTCGATGTGACCCTCGAGCTTGTCGCCCGCCTTGATGGGGCCGACGCCGGCCGGGGTGCCGGAGAAGATCAGGTCGCCGGGCTGCAACGTGATGAGGATGGACAGGTAGGCGATCTGCTCCGGGACGCTCCAGATCTGCATCGCCAGGTCGCCCTGCTGTTTCACTTGGCCGTTCACCTTGAGCGTGATGGCGCCTTTGGCGGGATGCCCGATTTCGGCGGCAGGCCGCAGCGCCGAGGTCGGCGCGGATTCATCGAAGCTCTTGCCCATTTCCCAGGGCCGCCCCAACTTCTTCGCTTCGCCCTGGATGTCTCGGCGCGTCATGTCCAGCCCGACGCCGTAGCCCCAGACATGATCGAGGGCCGTTTCCACCGGGATGTTTTTCCCGCCCTTGCCAATGGCCACCACCATCTCGATTTCGTGATGGACGTCCTTCGAGACGGTCGGGTAGGCAATGGTCGCGTGGCTCTGGACGATGGAGCTTGCGGCCTTCATGAAGAAGAACGGCGGCTCGCGCTCCGGATCGTGGCCCATCTCGCGCGCGTGCTCGGCGTAATTGCGGCCGACACAGTAAATCCGTCCGACCGGGAACCGCGCGTCGCTGCCTGCCACGGGCAGCGAGGGGCGGGGACCGATATCGATGACGTAGTTGGCGCTGCCGGGTTGTTCGTTTCCCAAGATTTTCTTTCCTGCTTAGTCGAGGTTGATTCCGAGGGCCTTCGTGATCTTCACGTACTTGGCGACTTGCCCGCGCAGCATCTCGCGAAATTCCTCCGGCGACTTGCTCGCGATCGGCTCGGCGCCGTTGGCGTCCATCGCGGCCTTGAATTCGGGCGTGGCAACGATCGCGGTGATTTCCTTGTGCAACCGGTCGACGACGGCCTTGGGCATGTCGGCCGGGCCCATGATTCCCAGCCACAGCGCCGCCGCGAAACCGGGATAACCCTGCTCGGCCACGGTGGGCACGTTGGGCAGCGCGGGAGAGCGCGCCTCGGTTCCCACGGCGAGAGGGCGCACCTTGTTCCCCTCCACGTTCTGGAGCAGCGCCGGCATCGACCCGAACACCGCCTGGACCTCGCCCGCGAGGATCGCGACGTCGGCCGGCGCGTTGCCCTTGTAGGGAATGTGCACCATGTCGATCCCGGCAGCGTCCTTGAGCATCTCCATCGCCAGGTGCGTGGCGGTGCCGCTGCCAGCCGAGGCGTAGTCGAGTTTGCCTGGCTGCCCCTTGGCGAGCGCGACGAACTCGGCGAGCGTGTTGGCTTTCACCTGCGGGTTCACGACCAGCAGGTACGGCGTGATCGCCACCAGCGAGATCTGCGTGAAGTCCGTGACCGGGTTGTACGGCAGCTTCGAATAGGCGCCGGCCGCGATGGCGTGGGTGCTGGTGGTGCCGAGAGTGAGTGTGTAGCCATCTGGCGCCGCCTTGGCGGTGGCGTCTGCACTGATCGTGCCGCCGGCGCCGGCCTTGTTTTCCACGATGCCCGTCTGGCCGAGCCGTTCGCCCAGGCGCTGCGCCATGATGCGACCCACGATATCCGTGGAGCCGCCGGGGGCGAAGCCGATAACGAGTTTCACGGTCTTGTTGGGGTAACTCGACTGCGCGATCGACTCGGACGAAAAGACGGCGAGCGTGGCGACGAGCACGGCGGCGATGCTGGCGGGAAGTTTCACGATTGAGCCCTCTCCTCTGATGAGGGGCGCATTCTAATCCGGCGTTGCCTTTGCCCACCGGCGATGCGAACTAAAAAATCGGCGCAAAGACCGGGCTGAAACATGCCAAGGCATGCTCACACTCAAACGAAGAAAGCCTGCTACTGTTTAGATAGCAGGCTTTCCATAGCCAACGCGGTGTTTAGTTGGTAGGACGTGGCAGGCTCGAACTGCCGACCAACGGATTAAAAGTCAGCATAAGACCATATTTGCGCGTGTTGATGATTGTCGATACAATCAATATAAATCAACAGCTTACGTCATTTCTACTGGATGGAGAAACAGCCTAGGTGTTGATTGATATTCGCCAAAATAGGGCAAAACTGGCTACATGGTGGCTACATGGAAAGGAAATCAGCATGTCACGACCAAAGAAAAGTGAAGCGCCAGACCTGACGAAAGCAATCGAGTTGACCGCCGGCGCAATCGAGCGCCTGACCTGCCCAGCCGGTAAGCAACAGGTGTTCATGCGAGACAGCAAGGCGCCGGGCTTGCGGGTGCGGGTTACCGCCGCTGGTGCCAAGTCATTCGTGTTCGAGAAAAAGCTGAACCGCCAGACCATTCGGCGCACCCTAGGGGACGTGAGAGCGTGGAGTATTGATACTGCCCGTATCGAAGCCGCCCGCCTTGCCGTGATGTTCAACACCGGCACCGACCCGCGCGAGTTGCAGCGCGAGCAACAGGCCGCGAAGTCCGCTGCGCAGGCTGCCACGAAGCTGAACGCTGCGGCGGATGCGCTGACCGTGGGTGAGGCGTGGCGCTCCTACCTGGAGGCGCGTCGGCCGTATTGGGGCGAGCGCCATCACGCAGACCATATCAAGATGGCGAAGGCCGGGGGCGAGGCTGCGCTTCGAGGAACGCGAGGACGTGGCGTCACCATTGCCGGGCCGCTGAATCCTTTCATGAGCCTACGCCTGCGCGACCTTGATTCGGCAAAAGTCGAATCATGGGCCGCATGGGAAGGCAAGGCGCGCCCTGCCTCTGCCCGGCTCGCCTGGCGCATGCTGAAAGTGTTTCTGACGTGGTGCAGCGAGCGCAACGAATATGCCCGAGTCCTGCCTGTCAAGAATCCAGCAAAGACAAAGAGTGCGCGCGAGGCGCTGGGACCGGGAAACGTCAAGAAGGATGTTCTGCTTCGTGAGCAACTGGCCGGATGGTTCGAGGCCGTGCGCCATATTCATAACCCGGTGATCGTCGCCTACCTTCAATGCTTGCTCTTGACCGGCGCACGCCCTGGCGAACTGTTGGCCCTGCGCTGGAAGGATGTCAACGTCAAGTGGAAGGGCTTGACCATTCGTGACAAGGTGGAAGGCGAGCGCACCATACCAGCAACGCCCTATGTCCTGCATTTGCTTGCCGCCCTGCCCCGGCGCAATGGCTGGGTGTTTTCAAGCCCGATATCTGACGCCGCCCATTCGATACCGCACAAGGCCCATGTGACCGCCTGCGCTGTGGCTGGTGTTTCAGGATTGACGCTACACGGCCTGCGCCGCTCATTCAAGAGCCTGACAGAGTGGCTTGAAATACCCGCCGGGGTGGTGGCGCAACTGATGGGCCACAAGCCCAGCGCGACCGCCGAGAAGCACTACACCGTGCGCCCGCTTGACCTGCTGCGTATTCACCACGAGAAAATCGAGGCGTGGATTTTGGAACAGGCCGGGGTGCCGTTCGTGGCTGGCGTGGAGCCGGGCAAGCTGCGCGTGGTGGCGTAACTGTACCGGGCCTGCGCCTGAGCGTGCCGCAGGCCGCCTGAATCGTTTTCGCCACGCCTAGCCCGAGCCGTGAGCCCGGTTGGATCGTGATGATCCTGTTCAAACGATCAGCTAAAACAGAGGGTTTATACCATTGACATCAGATTTATTATATAATCTGGAACCGCATACATCGGGATTCGGCGGTGCCAGGAGTCGATATGCAAGCATTCTCAAATCAACAGTCGCCCGATATTCAGGCCCTGTTTTCTCAGTTTCTGGCGCAACTGCCGCCTGCGCAACTGGACCAACTTACCCGCAAGTCTGACGGGTTTCCCGACATCCGCACCGAGAGCCGGACGCATGTTGCCACCGACATTGCAGCGCATTGGCTTGGGCGTCAAAACCAGACGCTCAGGGGCTGGGCTTGTCACACGGGAAGCGGCCCGCTTGTGCCGATTCGCATCAATGGCCGCTTGGCATGGTCGACTCAAAAACTCCGCGAAATTTTGGGTGTGGCACCAGCACGAACGCCGCCTGGGTAGCTAAACGCTTTGGACTTTCCCGCCGGCGGGAAAGTCCATCCTGGAGCCACCACGCCGAAGTCGCCGCGCTTGATCCAGCCGCCGCCGACGCGCTGCTCGACGAAGCCGAGGCTGATGGGTGGAACCGGCAGGTACTGCGTCGGCAGGCGAAGCGGGCAAAGCTCCTGAACAATGGCGCGCCGCCCCTACCAAGCACCAAGTACCGAGTCGTCTACGCCGACCCTCCCTGGTCATACGGGGACAAGGTGAAGCGCGGCGGGAATTGGTTTTCGATGCCATGCGCGGCATTTGAGTTTTATCAATCGACCGTTCGTTAAAAAGGAAAAGGGGGGAAAATGGCTTTTGTAGTCAAACCCAAAGCAGCAACCCCGGCAGCATCCGTGAAGGATGGCACCTACCCGGCAGCGGTCACTGGCATCAAACAGTTTGTGAACACCTATGGCGAGCGTGTCGGGTTCGAGTTCACCATCCTGTCGGGGCCGTTCAAAGGTGCAAAGGTGCTGCGGTCAACTGCACCCCAACTTACCCGGCAGTCCAAGCTGGCCGAGGTTATCGAGGGCATCACCGGCCGCGAGTTGACCGGCAAGGAGCTGCAAGGCGGCTTTGATCTTGATGAACTGCTGGACGCATCTTGCAGCATCCTGGTGCTGCAATCCCGAAGCAAGACCGGCGCGGTCCATTCCAATGTCGAGCGGGTTTTTCAGAGCTGACCACCTGCCACCGTTACGAGTAACAAAGCCACAAAAAACCATAACAGCAACCGAAGGGCCAACAGTGCCAAGGGGTGAGGGATGGCGAAACGATATTTGTTAGTACCTGAGGACTTTGTGCACCACCTAGCCAAGCGCATTGCAGGTTTCAAGACACTGAGCAAACCGTATCAGTGTGAGCTTGCGCGCATGGTGTGGGATGGATCTTCCAAGAGGCGGCGGCATCAGTATTTTGAAGATGCCATGTCTTTCCACTATGAGGAGCTGGAGGAGGCTTTCGGGCGCAATGGTGCCA
>JBCKPH010000016.1:0-32689 GCA_038901755.1 Burkholderiaceae bacterium
GTGAATGATGAAGCAAACGACTGTCATAATTGACTTTCTCCTTCGATTCCTTACCGATGGACCAATTTCTTTACCGCGTACGATGTCAGCGGAGGCGTTTTGCGCCGAAGTTTCATACGGCTGCCACAACCTTTTCTGGCAGTGAGTAGTGCGGATTTTTTGTAATTTTCTTAAGCCTTTCGGTTAGATCGAGTTCTTACCTCCATCCTTCCAAAATTGCCTTGCTGCCCCGGTGATCAGTTTTCCTTGCAGGCGCAATGCAGCTTCGGCTTTCTTGAACTTGGTGTGGATGACACCGCCGAGAATCATGCGTTGCTGGGCGTCCGTCAGCGTGTGCGGGGAGAAGTGGACACCACACTCGGCCAGCTCGACGAAGTTGGTTTCGTTGGTTCCGGTGGTCAGGAACTTGTCGGCGTCTTGCGACGCGAGCCAAACGGGAAAGCCCCACGACCGCCCCTGCCGCGCAAGTTGGCTGAGTAAGCCGGCTTTGTGTTCCTTCGGCAACAGCAGGTGCGCTTCATCCACGAACAGCACCATTTTGAGTGGCTGGATACCGTTCTTGACGGCCAATTGCTGACTCAACTTTTTGATCAAGAAGTTCAGGATGAGGGCGACGGCCAGCGCCTTGGTATCGCTGTCATTACCGAACTCCTTGAAGTCCACCACCAGCGACTGGCTGAGCCACTGCTCCGGGCTAACGCCGTTTTGTGCCGACGCGAACAGGTTGCAATCCACAATCCGCTTCACGATTGAAAGGGGCACGCCGCTCACGCCGTTCTGCTCCAACTCCGCGAGCAGGCTAGTGAAGTCGGGGGAGGCGAGCTGCTGGTAGGCGTCGCTCAACGCCTGCTGCTGGTTGGCGCCCAACTGCGGCGCGAATGCGCGGATGAGCGCGGCTATCTCGTTCGCAATCTGGGCGTTAACCGCGGGAATCGGGTCCCGGTAAAGCGGGTTGATCGGCAGGCCCTGCCGGATGAGCCGCACGTGCTGTGCCCCGGTCTGATCGAGAAAACGCTTCCGGTTCTCGCGCTGCTGCTTGTTATTGGGGTCATCTTCCAACTCGCCCTTCATGTCGAAGAACACGAAGCGGACACCAGCATTGGCTAGTTGCGCCAACAGGTCGAGTGCGAGCTGACTCTTGCCGGTCCCGGGTTGGCCCGAAATCACCAATAGGCCGTTAGATGTACCTGGCCCATTCATGCTCCATTCAGGAGCGTCAGTCATCAATTTGAGTTTTACCTCTTGCTCAACGACTGGCATTGCCGGGACAGCTTTCGGCCCGCCGGCGATAGCAAATTCAGTGTCTGTCAGTTTGAGCAACGCAGAGACGAAGTTGGCTTGGTCGTTCCCTGACTCCTCCCAAATCTGCGTCAGCCGCTGGCAGCCGAATTCGAAATGGCGCCGAAACTCCTGCCGATAGCCGCCTTCATCAAGGGTTTTGCCCGCGCGGTGATTCAGTGCGGAACGCACAACGTCTTTGAGTTCGTCGCCGATGACTGGCTCGTCGCTGAGCGTCACACCCTTGGCGTCCTTGGGCTTAAATTCAGACGGCACACCTTCGCCCAAGGCGAGAAATAAGGCGGCACGTCCCAGCACGGCCTTATTGCGCGCGCCGACGCGTGAAAAAACGTTTTCGATGAACTCGTGGGCGGCGCTACTGGTGTCGAATTTCATATAGCCTTCTCACAGGTCGTGACCGAAGTAATCGTTGGTAATGCGCACCTCATAGTCGGTGCTTTCCGGTTTGCCGTGCGGGTGCAGCGTGTACACCCGAGCCAGTCGATCTCCGATGCGTTTGAACAGCGGGCCTTCCGGGTCAACTTCCGAGTTTGTTGTGAGAATGATGGATTGATGGCCGCTGAGATAAAGCTGGTCGAGTGCGTTGGCACGAACCTCTTTATCGAGGCGCGCTAACGGCGTGTCCACCACCAGCGGCGGCACGAGCTTGGCCAAACGTCGCAGTGCCTCGTAGAACGCCAGCATGCGAACCTGGCGTTGACCAGCGGAGGTGTTGGTTTCATCCCACGTCACGCGTTTGCCGTCGCGGCGAATGAGTAAGCACTGCCAGTCGCTGTCAAACTCCATACCCAGGAACTCCCGCTTCCGTTCTGTGATTTCCGACCACAGCTCGCCCACGTGCTCCGAAATCTTCTTTCGCATCTGGATGGCAGCGCGACTCCGGATTTCGCCAGCCGCTTCGCGATAACGCGCCGCCAGCAAGGCGAGACTTTCGCCTTTCTCGGCCTTCTCGACAATCTCGCGCTGATTGGTTTCCTGGCGCTTCAGTTCGCCAAGCTCGACATCGAGCCGCGAGACTTCTGGGCCCCTCGTCGTTTCGTGTGGAATTTGATCCAGCCTCGACAATCTCGTAGTCGGGCCCGGTGGGGTTGTGGGCAGCTCGGCTGCGCCGACCTGCCCACAACCCCACCGGGCGGTTTTTGGCTGCGAGCCGCAGGTGGTGCGGCTGGATCTGGGAGTGGGTCGTCATGGGTGTGGAAATCGAGTCTCTGTTTACCGCAGCGCTGGGCCTGCAAGCACCGTGGTCGGTGCAGGGTGTCGAACTCAACACCGCCAAGCGACGAATCGATTTCGAGGTGAGTTGCAAGGCCAAGGTTCTGAGCTGCCCGCACTGCGGTGCAACCGATCAAGGCATCCATGACCGGATGCGCCGCGACTGGCGCCACCTGGACTTCTTCCAGTTCGAGGCTTGGCTGCACGCCGACGTGCCGCGCGTAAGTTGCTCGGCTTGCGCCAAGACGACTCAGGTTCAGGTTCCGTGGGCGCGCGAGGGCAGTGGCTTCACGCTGCTTTTCGAGGCGCTGGCCCTGACGCTGTGCCAGGCCGCGCAGATGATGCGGGTACGCGACAAGCAGCTGTGGCGGCGCATCGAACACTACGTGAGCGAGGCTCGCCGCAAGCAGGATATGAGCACGGTGCGGATCGTTGGCATCGACGAGACCAGCCTCAGGCGCGGACAGAACTACGTTACTGTCGTGCACGACCTCGATGCCAAGCGGCTGCTGTTCGCCACCCCGGGGCGCGACCACACGACGGTGCGGGAGTTCGCCGTGGACCTGAGCGCCCACGGCGGCGAGCCGACGGCCATAGCGCATGCGTGCATGGACATGAGTGCGGCGTACCTCAAGGGCGTCACAGCGTACTTGCCCAACGCCCAGGTCAGCTACGACCGCTTCCACATCGTCAAGCTCGCCGGCGAGGCGATGGACGAAGTGCGCAGCGCCGAGTGGAAGACCGAGTCGGCGCGGGTGCGCGATGAACTCGGCGAGCTCGACGCGCGCGAGCGCCGCGCCATCCTGTGGGCGATGCGGCGAAACCCGTCGAGCTGGAGCGCAACGCAGCTCACCGCCATGCACTGGCTGCAGCGCGCCAACCTCAAAAGCGCGCGAGCTTGGCGACTCAAGATGGGACTGCGCGAGGTGTTTGCCAAGGCACGTTCGCACAACGATCCCGAGCTGGCCAGTGCGGATCTCAAGGGCTGGATCTCCTGGGCCCGGCGTTGTCGACTCGACTCCTTCAAGCGCCTGGGCGCGACATTGAAGGCGCACTTCGACGCCGTCGTGCGAGGCATGCTCGAACACCGCAGCAACGCCTTCGTGGAGGCGATGAACGGCCTGATGCAGCAAGCCAAACGCGCGGCTCGTGGCTTCAGAACGGCGGCCAACTTCATCGCCATCGCCTACCTGCGATTGGGCAAGCTCACGCACTTGCCGGCCTCTCCGTTCGTGCCAGCCTTGCCCCTTTCAGCAGGGCTGACCATCCATCGCATTTGAAGTCACGTTCCACACAAAACGGCATAGAGCCGACTTCTGCCGTCACCTCAGTGCGGCGCTTGGTGATTTGCTCTCGGCTAGAGATGAGTTCGCCGCGCTTCTCATGCAATTCCGTGCCCCGCTTAAAGGCTGAAGTGTTTTGCTGCATCTGCCTCAGCTTTTGATCCAATTCGCGCAATTCGGCGTCCATCCGTTCAATGTTGACGCACATCTCAGCTAAATCACGCAACGACCCAGCAGCCGTGCCGAGGCGGGCACGAATCTGCGCGCTCGTGTCGTTACGGTCAGCGACAAAAACCCGGTCGGGCATCCCATCGGGGGGCGGATGGAACAAACTGTGCAAGGCATCTTCCAGTCGCTTGATGAAAAACGCCTCGACCTCTGGCTGCAGCGCGAATTCTGATGGCACGTTGCCGAAGACGTCCTCTTTGACTTGAGGGATCTTCGGTTCAACGGCAGATTTTGCGCCCTCCCATTCACGCCGCCGTTCCTCTGAGAACAAGTAGTCGTGGAGTTCCCTGCGATACTTACCCAGCAGTGAAACTGGAATTGCCAACTCCCAAGCCCCTTCGAGCTTTGCCCCCATGTCGGCCTTGATTTTGGTGAGCTCGTTCCGTCGTTCTTGTGCGCGTTGAAGCTCCTCAGGGTCAACTGCGCCAAGCGTCTTGAGGGCGTCCTCAACCTCCAGCAGTTCCGCCTCAACCTCATGCAAGTCCCGTTCGAGGCGAACCTGTTCGTCGTGGCGCGCTTTCAGATACCCCTCATTTCGGAGCACCTCAGCATTCAGGTCGGCGAGTTTGGTGGCTGGGTCAGAGCCGCTGGTTGAATTGAAAACGCGGGGAATCTTGTTCTTAATCAATTGACGAAGATCATCCTCCAGTTCGCCGTAGGTCCACAGCCCTAAGATGCGGCTCACGCCCTCGACGATGTCTTTTTCCTCCAAGTTGATGCTTTGACTGCGCTCCGCATCGAAAAAGAAGAAGCGCGCCAGATGCCGTGGCAGGAATACATCGCGAAGCTTCTGGATAACTTGTTCGTCCTCGATCAAGCCAGGTGTGCCCGAACGCTGAGCAGAAGAATGCCAAATGGGCGAAGAGTTTGGGCGATGCCTGATTTCGCGAACCAACTCAACCTTACGGCTGCCACCGCTTTTGTCGTCGCGCAGTGAAACTTCGACTTTGAGACGGACAGTATCCTGGCCTTCGGCTTGCGCGCGTCGGTTCAGCGACCTATCGAAAAGGAAACGGGTTGCATCTGAGCCGGTCTCGACACGCTTCAAGTCACCGACGCCGCTTTCACCGACAACGGCCAAATAAAGTGCCCGCAGAAGATGAGTTTTCCCCGCTCCGTTCTTTCCGCCAACCAGAATACCGCACCGGCCATCCAAGCTGCCAAAGTTCAGCGTGTGCTCACCGTAGAACGGGCCAAAGTTTTCGAGCGTGAGCGAGTCGATATAGACTTTTGGCATGTCAGCTTTTCGCTCCCGCTGTCTGGTTTTCCAAGTCATCCTTGAGGATATTGAGCAAGTCGTCGGGGAGACCGTGGGCGCGGTGACTTTCGCTGTATTCCTCGACCTTGGCGAGCATGCGGCGCAACGTCTCGGCATCGATGCCTTTTTCGCGGGCCACTTCTTCTTCCATCTCACGCAGGCGATTGAGTTCATTTAGGTCAGTGCTCATGATGACACCTCGTTGTTTGTTGACGATGCGGGCAACTCCGCGACCGTCGTCGGGGTCGCGTGCCGCCTTCCACATTTGCTGGATGAGCAGCAGTTCTTCGGGGCTGATGAGTTGCAGTTGGGTCTCCTCCTGCAAGGCGAGCAGCTTGGCCAGAAGCTCGCGGCGGGCGGAGATCAGCAGCGGCCCAGGGCCGTCGTTGCCGTTCACGCGGCGGTTGTCTCGTTTGCTGTTGGCCGGGTCGCGGTAGAACAGCAGCGTTTCACGGAATTCGATCAGCTTTTCCATGCGCTCGTCGCCGCTGGCTAGCAATCCCTCACTGGCCTTGTCGCGCTCAACGACCGTGCATGTCCAGCAGCCGAATCGGCTGTTGCCGCAACTGGGCGTGCTGGTATCGATTTGGATCGGACATTCGCCGTTGCTGGCGCTGGCGTAGAGCTTGTAGAGGGGACGGTTGTCACCGCCCCACGGGTTGGGTTTTTGGAGTAGGTAGGCCCAAACGTCCTCCGTGGTCAGGAATTCAATCGGATTGGATACCCACACGCGGGGCAAGTCAGGATGCCGACGCAACCCATTGCGCGTTTCACGACCCGCCATCGTCTGAGCGCGGGTAGAGCTTTCTGCGCGGCGCGCGCCAAGGTGGAGAATTGCCTCTCCCCAATGACCAATGCGCTGCTGAACAAAGGCGCTGACGGGATCAATCTTCATCCGCTGCGTGCACCAGCGGAAGACGCGATTCGGCGGCGGATAGCCGCGGCCGATGATGTTGACCCAAAAAGATTCTTCGATTGTTGGCTTCAGTAAATTGGCGTCGATGTTGAGGTTGTGCTGCTGCGAGCACTTCCGCATCCGGTCCAGTGTGCCTTCGACCATCTCCGCAATGGCGGGAATCTCGACACGCGTGTCGGTGCAAACAACGGAGATTGGCTTTTTGCGTTCAGCAGCGGGCAGTGAGAGAACGGCATCAAACACGAGCGCGGCCAGCATCGTGCTGTCTTTGCCACCGCTAAACCCAACCAGCCATGGCCGGTTGTCCTCCAAATAGAGCTGGCGGAGGGAATTCTTGATGTCTTGATATGCGGTGGCTGCCATTCGAGCGAATATACCCGGCTAAGGTTTGTTGGTTCTTCGCGTACCTATGTGGGTAAAAGTTGAGAGCAACGCGATGCCAAGCCGTGTCGTAGCTGGGTTCTGGGCGGTTGAAGTTGGCTGTGGATTGTGCGTGATTTGCCGATGCCTGTCTCTAAACGGGACCCGGCTTAGGATCAGGGCGCCGACCTTTCGACGCAAGTCAGCCCGGCGCTTGTCATGCCATCCGCGTCATTACGCTTGTTCGCGCCCGATTGCCTGCGGCACAAGAACGGCCCGCCGGCGCTGCCACTCCCCACCGTCATTGTGCAGCATCCCGGGTCAAGGGCAGATCGGCCTGAATCTCGAAGGCAAGCATTGCGTGGGCGGCGCGCAGGGCGGCTTCGGCGGCTTGCGGCGCGGCGGCGCGGGAGAAGATGAAGCCGAGGTAGCCCGAGCCCTCCGGCGGCGGGGCGACGATTTGCCCGGGTTGAGCGGTGATACGGATATCGCTCACGCCGGGCACCGCACGCGCCGCCGGCAGCCCCGTCGCGTTGTGAAAGATGCCGCGCTCGGGTACCGGAATCATCATCACACCGGCGGCTTCGTCGTTGGCGGCCGGCGGCACCGGCATGCCAAGCGCATGACGCAGGATAAGTTCCTCCAACGGCATTCCCAGGCGGTGCTTGAGCATGCGCGCGCACAGGCCGCCGATGGAACGCGCCGCTACTTCCAGCAGCCAGATGCCTTGTTCGTTGACGCGCATTTCCGCGTGCACCGGGCCGCTGGTCAGCCCCGCCAGAGCGCAGGCGCGCCGCACTTCCACGGCTATTGTCCCCTGCATGTCGGCGCTCAGGCGCGACGGCGTGACGTAAATGGTTTCCTCGAAATACGGGCCGTCCAGCGGGTCGGGCTTGTCGAACAACGCCAGCACGCGCAACTCGCCGTTTTCCAGCAAACCTTCCAGCGCGTATTCGGCGCCGGGGATAAAGTCTTCCACGATCAGCCCGAGTTGCGCCGCCTCCCGGTCCGCCGTGGCCTGGATGCGGCGCACCTGGGCCACGGCCTGGACAAAAGATGCGACGTCATCGGCACGGACCACGCCTCGGCTGGCCGACAGCCGCCGGGCCTTCACCACCACCGGATAGCGCAAGGACGGGGCCAGCGCCAAGGCATCGTCTTCGTTCAAGATGGAGCGGAATTGCGGGCACTTGAAACCCTGCGTTTTGAGCAGTTGCCGGAAAGCCAGCTTGTCGCGTGTGGCGCGCACCGCTTGCGGCGAGATGCCCGGCAAGCCGAGTTTTTCCCGCAGCAGGGCGGCCAGTTCCAGGCCGTGGTCGTCCACCGCCAGCACGGCGTCCACGCGCCGCCCCAATGCGACGAGCGCCTGTTGCGCCGCGATCTCCGGCTGGTCGAAGGGCAACGAAAGAATAGGGCTCATGCCCATCAGCGGCGCAAGCTTGTGGCAGTGGTCGGCGGCGGCGATCACCTGCACGCCCAGCTTTTGCGCCGCACCGAGAAAATCCTCGTTGCGGTAGCTGGCCACGGGCAGCAGCAGCAACACGCGAGGCATGGTCACTTGGCTTTGGGGCGCTCCGGCGGTCCGGAAAGGGGTTCGCGGGAAGCGCCCGCTTCATCCATGCGGCTCAAATAACGATCCCACAGCGTGAGGTACTGATCGCCCAGTTCATACGGGTGGTCCCAGGAAGAAATGCCGGTATCGTGGCCGTCGGAAAACGTCGGCAGCACGGCATACGCGCCGATCGGCTCAATGGATTCGATCCCGATATTTTTCTTGCCGATTTGCAGGACTTCCTGGCCTGGGCCGTGTCCGCGCACCTCGGCCGAGGGGGAATAGACGCGCAGAAACTCGCAGGGCAACTCGAACCGTGCGCCGTTGTCGAAGGCGATTTCCATCTTGCGGGAAGCCTGATGCAGCTTGATTTCCGTCGGGATGGGGGTGGTCTTGTCGAGTCCTGCCATGGGCTATCTTTGCCGCATTACCGCATTACCGCACTGCTGCACTGTTTCACTTGCTGCTGGGCGGCACGTAACCGGCGGCCACTTCGGCGCCCGCGCCAAAAAAATGCGCTTCCATTTGTTCGGCAAGGTACTTGCGTGCCTTGGCATCCGCAAGATTCAGCCGGTTTTCGTTGACCAGCATCTTCTGCTGCTCGAGCCACCCTTTCCATGCTTCCTTGGAGACGTTTTCAAAAATTCGCTTGCCGAGTTCTCCCGGATACGGCGGGAAATCCAGCCCCTCGGCTTTGCGGCCGAGCTTCACACAATCTACAGTTCTTGCCATTTTGTTCATGCGCCTGAAATTTGGACTGGCACATTTTAAATGTGGCACACGCTCGATCCACGACTGTCAAGCGCATGGCCCTTTGCGCTGCCCCGGTGATCAGGCGATGAAAACAGCGACCTGGCTTCCCGCAAGGCAAGACCTCCCCCATTCAACTTGGTATTAACCCCTACTATCTAATTTGTAGATAGCCCGAAGTCGATGGATTGAACTTCACTGCGCTGGCATACCATCTTAAAGTGACGCTCTAGCCCCGCACGCCATGCGGCCCTTGGCCCATTTCCTGGAGGTTATCCATGTCCCGCCACTTACCGTACCTCGTCGGCATCGCTGCCGCCGCAATGATTGTCGCCATGCCTGCGCTAGCACAGAAGGGGGCGCTGAAGAAGATCGGCAAGGCCGAGGGGCAGGTCGATATCGTGGCCTGGGCTGGCTACATCGAGCGCGGTGCGACCGACAAGAACTTCGACTGGGTGACCGATTTCGAGAAAAAGTCCGGCTGCAAGGTTAATGTCAAGACTGCCGGGACCTCGGATGAGATGGTGGCGTTGATGAACGAAGGCGGCTTTGACCTGGTCACGGCCTCGGGCGACGCCAGCACGCGCCTGATCCGCGGCAAGAAGCTGCAGCCGATCAATGTTGGCCTGATTCCCAGCTACAAGAACATTGACCCGCGCCTGCAAAAGGCGCCCTGGCATTTCGAGGGCAACACACACTATGGTGTGCCGTACCAATGGGGCTGGAACGTGCTGATGTACAACACCACCGTGTTCAAGGACAAGCCGCCCACCAGTTGGTCGGTGGTGTTTGAGGAAACCACGCTGCCCGATGGCAAGAGCAACAAGGGCCGGGTGCAGGCGTTTGATGGCGCGATCTACATTGCCGACGCTGCTCTGTACCTGATGAAGAAGAACCCGGCGCTGGGCATCAAGGACCCGTACGAGCTGAACGAAGCCCAGTACAAGGCGACGCTGGAGCTGCTGCGCGGCCAGCGCAAGATCGTCGGCAAATACTGGCACGACGCATTCGTGCAGATTGATGACTTCACGAACGAAGGCGTGGTGGCATCGTCGAGCTGGCAGTTCCAGGCCAACATCCTGGGCTCGAAGAAGCGGCCCATCGCCACCGTGATACCGGTTGAAGGGGCCACTGGTTGGGCCGATTCGACCATGATGCACGCCGACGCGAAGAACCCCAATTGCGCCTACATGTGGCTCGAGCACTCACTCAATCCCAAGCTGCAGGGCGACCTGTCGGCCTGGTTCGGTTCGGTCCCCGCGGTGCCGAGTGCCTGCAAGGGCAACAAGCTGCTCGGTGATGCAGGATGCGCGCGCCAGGGCTATGACTCGTTCACGAAAATCTCGTTCTGGCGCACCCCGACGGTCCAATGCGCGACGCAGAACAACCAGTGCGTTCCCTATCACAAGTGGGTCACTGATTACATCGCGGTGCTGGGCGGTCGATGACGGCAGCGGTCACACTCGACCGCGTTTCCTGCATTTTTGGCGCCGCCGGCCGCGAAGTGCGCGCGGTCGACGGTGTCAGCCTGACGATCGAAGCGGGCGAGTTCTTCACCCTGCTCGGGCCCTCGGGCTCAGGTAAAACGACTTGTCTGCGCATGATCGGCGGCTTCACGCTGCCGAGCTCCGGGCGCATTCTGATCGGCGGCGAGGACATGTCGCAGCGCCCGCCCTACACGCGACCGGTGAATACGGTGTTTCAGGACTATGCCCTGTTTCCGCACATGTGCGTGCGTGACAACGTGGCCTACGCCCTGATGGTGCGCGGCGTCGACAAGGGGGCGCGGCACCGCCGCGCTGATGAGTTGCTGGATTTGGTGGAGCTGGCCGATGTCGGTGAACGGCGGCCAGCCCAGCTCTCGGGCGGCCAGCGCCAGCGCGTCGCGCTGGCCCGCGCCCTGATTGGCCAGCCGCAGGTGCTGCTGCTCGACGAGCCGCTGGGCGCGCTGGATCTGAAACTGCGCGAACAGATGCAAACCGAATTGAAGGCGCTGCAGCGGCGAATTGGCATCACCTTCCTGTTCATCACGCACGACCAGCATGAAGCGCTGTCGATGAGCGATCGCGTCGGCGTCATGAATCAGGGGCGGCTGGAACAGGTGGGCGCACCGCAGGACGTGTACAACGCGCCGGCTAGCCGGTTCGTCGCGCAGTTTGTCGGAGCCGCCAATGTTCTTGACGGCGAGTCCGCGCAGCGCCTCACCGGGGAGGCCAGCGCCATGCTGCGGCCCGAACGCATTCGGCTCGGTGCGGCGGCGGGCGCGCGTGCCAGCGGCAACGTGCGCGAGGTGCAGTACTTTGGCGCCTTCACCCGGATCAAGGTCGATGTTGCGGGCCTGCTGTTGCAGGTTGATCTGCCTGAGACCGGCCTGATTGCGGCGCCTGTTCACGGCGAAACCGCGCACCTGCACTGGGACCAGAGTGCCGTGCACATCCTGGATCCGGGGAGCTAGCCATGGCTACAAGCGCGGCCCTGCCCCGCGCCGGCGCCGGACTGCAGCGTCGCATCTCCGACCTGCTGTTCACGCGACGCGGCGTGTTGCTGCTTGCGCTGCTGGCGCCGCCGCTGCTCTGGTTTGGCGTGATTTACCTGGGATCGCTGTTCGCCCTGCTGGCCAACGCGTTCTTTGGCCTGGACGATTTCACCGGCCAGGTGGTGCGGGAATTCACGCTGAAGAACTTCGCCGATCTGGGCCAACCCGCCAACCTTGATGTCGTGCTGCGCACCGTGACGATGGCCATTGCCGTGACCCTGGTCTGCATGGTGCTGGGTTTTCCGGTTGCCTACTACATGGCGCGTTACGCCAGCGGTGCGCAAAAGGCGGCGCTGTACATTGCCGTCATGCTGCCGCTCTGGTCGAGCTACCTGGTGCGGCTGTACGCATGGAAGATGCTGCTGGCCAAGGAGGGGGCCATTTCCTGGGTTGCCGAGCGCCTGCACCTGAGCTGGCTGATTGAAGCGCTGCTCGCGATCCCCTCCATTGGCGGCCCCTCGCTCAGCTTTTCCACGCTGGGCACCTTCATGGTTTTTGTCTACATGTGGCTGCCTTTCATGATCCTGCCGATTCAGGCTGCGGTGGAACGGATTCCAGGCTCCTTCATTGAGGCCTCCGGCGATCTGGGAGCTCATCCCGGAATGACCTTTCGCAAGGTGATCCTGCCGCTGGCCATGCCCGGCATCGCCGCCGGCTCCATCTTCACCTTCTCGCTGACCCTGGGGGACTACATCATTCCGCAGGTGATCGGCGACAGCACGAACTACATCGGGCAGGTCGTTTACAAGCAGCAGGGGGTGGCCGGCAACATACCCTTTGCCGCGGCCTTTTCTCTGGTGCCGATCCTGGTGATCGGTGTCTATCTGTGGTTTGCCAAGCGGCTCGGGGCGTTCGATGCGCTCTGAACGACCTGCCGGTCTCGGCCTCAAGCTGGCGGCATGGGGAGCGATCGTCTTCCTGCATGTCCCGCTGGCACTGATCATCCTGTACGCCTTCAGCGCTGAAGACAAGAGTTTTGTGTTCCCGCCACCGGCGCTCACCACCCAGTGGTTCGGTGTGGCATGGGAGCGCGAAGATGTCTGGGAGGCCATCACCTTAAGTTTTCAAGTGGCTCTCTGGTCCACCGGCATCGCCATCGTGCTCGGAACGCTGGTTGCGGCGGCGCTGGCGCGGGCCCGTTTCTTTGGCCGCGACGCGATATCGCTGCTGTTGATTCTGCCGCTCGCCCTGCCCGGTGTGATCAGTGGCATCTCGCTGCGCTCGGCCTTCGGCACGCTGGAGATTCCGTTCTCTTTCTGGACCATCGTCATCGGGCACGCAACTTTTTGCGTCGTTGTGGTCTACAACAACGCCGTGGCGCGGCTGCGGCGGCTCAATCCGAACCTGATCGAGGCCTCGATGGACCTGGGCGCCGACGGCTTTCAGACGGTGCGCTACATCGTGCTGCCCCAGCTTGGCTCGGCCCTGCTGGCGGGGGGCCTGCTGGCGTTTGCGCTCAGCTTTGACGAGGTCATCGTCACCACCTTCACGGCCGGGCAGCAAACCACCCTGCCGATCTGGATGTTCCAGGAGTTGATCCGGCCGCGTCAGCGTCCGGTCACCAACGTCGTTGCCGTGGTGATCATCGCGCTCACTTTCGTCCCCATCCTCGCCGCCTACTACCTGACACGCTCGGACGAACCGACGCGCCGCTGAACCGATTTGATCTAAGGAGAACCAGCATGAACGACATCACCCTGCCCACTCAGTTGCTGATCGACGGGGCCTTTGTCGCTGGCGAAGGTGTGGCCGAGAAGGTGCTCAATCCGGCCACCGGCGAGTTGCTGGTATCCCTGCCCGAGGCCTCGGTCGAGCAGGTGCACAAGGCGGTCTCCGCAGCACACCGCGCCTTCGAATCCTGGAGCGAGACCACGCCGATGGAGCGCTCACGCCTGCTGCTCAAGCTGGCCGATGCCATCGAGTCCCGCGCCGAAACGTTTGCCCGGCTGGAGAGCCTGAACTGCGGCAAGCCCTACGCGCGCGCCCTGGGCGACGAGCTGCCGGCGATCATCGACTGCTTCCGCTACTTTGCGGGTGCCGCGCGCTGCATGAGCGGCAGCGTGGCGAACGAATACCTGGCCGGCCACACCAGCATGGTCCGGCGTGACCCGATCGGTGTGGTGGGCTCGATCGCGCCGTGGAACTATCCCTTGATGATGGCGGCGTGGAAGATGGCGCCGGCGCTGGCTGCGGGCAATACCGTGGTGCTCAAGCCGAGCGAACAGACGCCGCTGACGACCCTGCTGCTGGCCCAGGTGGTGGCCGAGATTTTCCCGAAAGGGGTGTTCAATGTCATCACCGGGCGCGGCGCAAGCGTCGGCCAACCCCTGGTTGAACATCCCAAGGTGGCCATGGTCAGCCTGACCGGAGACGTGAGCACAGGGCGCAAGGTGCTGCAGGCCGCCACCGGGACCCTGAAGCGCACGCATCTGGAGCTTGGAGGCAAGGCGCCGGTGATCGTGTTCGACGACGCCGACCTGGCGTCGGTGGTCGAGGGCCTGCGCACCTTTGGTTACTACAACGCCGGGCAGGACTGCACCGCGGCCTGTCGCGTCTATGCCGGCAGCAAGATCTACGACAAGCTGGTGGCCGATCTGTCGAGCGCGGTCAAAAGCATCAAGGTCGGCAGCCAGGACGAGCCGGACGTCGAGATCGGCCCGCTCATCAGCGACCGCCAGCGCAACCGTGTCGCGAGTTTCGTCGAACGCGCGCAGATGGCGGGTCACATGGAAATCACCGCGGGCGGCAAGGTCCGGGCTGGCGCCGGCTTCTTCTACGAGCCGACTGTCATCGCCGGGGCCAGGCAGGAAGACGAAATTGTGAAACGCGAGGTGTTTGGCCCGGTCGTCAGCGTCACGCGCTTCTCCGACACGGAACAGGCGATTGCCTGGGCCAACGACAGCGACTACGGCCTGGCCTCCTCGGTCTGGACGCAGGATGTGTCACGCGCCATGCGGGTTGCCAAGAAACTGCAGTACGGCTGCACCTGGATCAACACCCACTTCATGCTGGTGAGCGAAATGCCGCATGGCGGCTTGAAGTCTTCCGGCTACGGCAAGGATATGAGCATGTACGCGCTGGAGGACTACACCGTGCCGCGCCATGTCATGATCAAGTTCTGACCCCGGGCGGCGAGCCGATCCTGCAGGGTCACGCTGCGCGCCGCAGGCGCGACTGTTCCCTTGCCAGCTCGATGAATTCGCTGGTGACGGGCTTCAGCCCGGAGCCGCGCCGCCAGACCAGGCCGACGTCAACCGTCGGCACCTCGTCGCGCAGGCGTCGCACCTCGACATGTTCGGCGTCCAGCGTCCAGGGCCGGTACAGAAAATCCGGCAGCACGGCGATGCCGGCGCCGGCGCCGACCAGGGAGCGCACCGCCTCCAGCGACGAGGTGCGCAGAATGATGCGCGGCTTGAGTTGATGGCGGGCCCAGACCCGCGTCATCAACTCGTCAATACGATCCGCCTCGAGAACAATCTGGTCGCAGTTCGCGCAGTCGGCCAGCGTAAGTTCCTCGCTGGCCGCGAGCTGGTGGTTGGACGGTAACCAGACCCGATTCTGGCTGCGCGTCAGCGTCTCCGAGACCATGGCCTGCGGCTCGTTCAGCGCATTGCTGACCATGATCGCCACGTCGAGCTCGCCGTTGATCAACAAGTGTTCGAGAAATCGTGGCGTGTCCTCGGTGACAAAGACCTCCACCGCCGGGCAACTGCGCCGAAACCGTATAAATAGCTCGCTCAGGTAGTAGCCGGCGACCAGGCTGGTCACGCCGATCGACAGGACACCGCTCAGGCCAGATGCGGCGTCGCCGCCGTGCAGGCGCAGCGCATCGGCCACCGACCCGATGACGCGGCGCGCGCTGACCAGAAAGCGATGTCCCTGCGGGGTCAGGGTCATGCCCCTGGAACTGCGCGAGAACAGGCTGCAGCCGAGTTCGGCTTCGAGTTCCAGCAGGCTTTTCGTCAGCGCGCTTTGCGCGATGCTAAGCATGCGCGAGGCCGAGGCGACGGAGCCGCTTTCGGACACCGCAACAAAATAGCGAAACTGCCTGAGCGTGACGTGGCGGTAGTTCATGCGGCGCCGCGAAGGAAGATGGCCATGGCGCCTAACTCAGCAGGTCATGCAGCGTGCGCGCAATCACCTTGGTCGCGCGGCGCAGGTCTTCCAACTCCAGGAATTCGTCGGCGCGTTTCGCGTTCGACTCCAGCACGGTTCGCGGGCCCGCGCCGTAAATGACGCCGGGGATGCCGGCCGCCGCGTACAGCCGCAGGTCGGTGTAAAGCGGTGTGCCCATGGCGGGAATCGGCTCGCCGAACACCAGTTCGCCGTGCTTCTGAATCGCCTCGACGAGTGGCTTGTTGCCGGGCAGCGGCTTCATGGCATGGCACATCAACAGGCGCCGGATTTCCACCGTGATGCCGCTGCGCTGCGCGGCGGCGTCGGCAATCACCTGCCGGATGCTGGCCTCGACGGCAGCCGGATCCTCCTCGGGAATCATGCGCCGGTCCAGCTTGAAGCTAACCTTTCCCGGCACCACATTGGTGTTGGTTCCGCCCTGGATCATGCCAACGTTGAGATACGGGTGGGTGATGCCGGCAACGCTGGAACGGAGCTGTTGGTACCGGGCATTCTGCGCGTACAGGGCGTTCAGGATCTGCAGCGCGCCCTGCAGGGCGTCCACCCCGCTGTCGGGAATCGCCGCGTGGGCCATCTTGCCGTGCACCGTGACCTCCATTTGCAGGCAACCGTTGTGCGCCGTTACCACCTGGTAGGAGAATCCCGCGGCAATCATCAGGTCCGGCTTGGTCAGACCCTGCGCGAGCAGCCAGGCCGGCCCCAGTTCGCCGCCAAACTCCTCGTCGTAGGTGAAGTGCAGTTCAACCGCGCCCTTGATGCTGTCGCCGCGGCTCTCGGCGACGGCTTCAAGGGCACGCAGGGCGAAGGCAAAGGTGGAAAAGTCGCACTTGCTCACCGCGGCGGCGCGGCCGTAGATGCGGCCGTTTTCGATTTCCCCGCCATAGGGGTCGCGGCTCCAGCCTTCGCCCGGCGGCACCACGTCACCATGGGCGTTTAGCGCGATGGTGGGTCCGGGCCCATGGCTCCTGCGAACGATCAGGTTGGTGATGCTTTGCAAGCCGTTGGCCCGCACCAAATCCTCTGGCACCGGGTAGGCCTGGGCCGGCAGACCCATGGCTTGCAGCAATTCGGCGGCGCGTTTGGCGTGGGGCGCGTTGTTGCCCGGCGGCGTGTCGGTGGGAACGCGGATCAGCTCCTGCAGGAAGCGAACCTGCTCGTCGAAATGGGCATCGACCCAGGCGTCGAGTTCCTCGTAGGCGGTCATTGGGAAACCTCCGCGCTGCGCGCTGCGGTATTCGCCTTGGGAGCGGCTCGCGAAGCGTCGGCCCGCGCAGCAGGCCAGCGCAGCGAGCCAATGCCGGGCCGACGCTGCGCACGTACCGAGGCGCGACGCTTCGGCCCGGCCCGGCGGCTCATTAGGAAACCTCCGCGCTGCGCGCTGCGGTATTCGCCTTGGGAGCGGCCCGGCGGCTCATGACTGATCCCGCGCAAGTTGCGTCAGCAGCAGCGAGAAAGCCTGCACCGACAGCTCGATGTCGTCGCTGGTCGAGGATTCAAGCGGGTTGTGGCTGATGCCCGAGTTGATGCCACGGACAAACAGCATCGCCTGCGGCAGCACCTCGTGCAGCTTCATCGCGTCGTGACCGGCGCCGCTGGGCATGCGGTGCAGCGGCACGCCCAGCGCCTGTACCGCCTGTTCCCAGCGCACCTGCCAGGCCGGCGCGCTTGGGGCAGCCGAGGCGCGCATGGTTTGCTCGAGCTGCTCATGCAGGTTGCGGCGCTGGCAGATCGCCTTGAGCCCGGCCACCACGTCGAGCGCCAGTGCGTCGCGTTGGCGGTCGTTTGGCGCGCGCAGGTCCAGGCTGAAACTGCAGCGTCCCGGCACCACATTGATCGATCCATTGGGAACCTGCAACATCCCCACCGTGCCGACCGAGTCGCCGTCCTGCGCGGCGCGTTGCTCGACTTGGAGCATCAGTTCGGCCACACCGAGCGCGGCGTCGGCACGCCGGTCCATCGGTGTCGTGCCGGCGTGGCTGGCCATGCCAACGACTTCGCCGTGGTAGCGCACGCTGCCGTTGATCGAAGTCACGATGCCAAGCGGCAGGTTCAACTCGTTCAGCACCGGGCCCTGTTCAATATGCACTTCGACAAAACCAAGGTAACGCGAGGGGTCGCGCTTGATGGCTGATATTGCCTCGACCGTGCCGGGCAGGCCCGCGGCCAGCATCGCCTTGCGCATGGTGATGCCATCGGCGTCTTCCTGCTCCAGCCAGGCGGCATTGAATTGACCAATCAGGGCGCCCGATCCCAGAAAGGAGGCCTTGTAGCGCTGTCCTTCTTCCTCGGCGAAACCGACGACCTCCAAATCGAACGGTAGGCGGCGTCCCTCGGCCGACAGTTCGCGCACGCATTCCATGGCCACCAGGATGCCCAGGCGCCCATCGTACTTGCCGCCGTTGCGCACCGTGTCGTAGTGCGAACCGGTCAGCAGCGTCTTCACTCCCTCTCCCGCTGTGTCGTGGTGCGAGCCGGTGAGGTGTTTCTTCACTCCCTCTCCCTCTGGGAGAGGGCGGGGGTGAGGGCCTGCCTTGTAGCGCCCCACCACGTTGCCAACCGCGTCGATCCGAACCTCATCAAAGCCACAATCCCGCATCCAGGTTTCAAGCTGCGCGGCGCAGGCCTGGTGCGCCTGCGTCAGGTAGGTGACGGTGAGCTGGCCGTTCTCCTTGAAGCCCGGGTCGCTGTGAACCGCGAGTTGCTCGGCCCAATCCCAGACCCGGTGGCCGCGCTCCGGGCTGCAGCCGAATTTGTCGTTCAGCCGCAGCTCCACCACGCGGTGGATGTTGCGCAGGCATTCCTGCACCTCGAAGCTCTTGGTTCCGAGCAGGCGGCGCGCGAAGGTGTCGATGATCTCCCGCTTGGAGAGACCGTTGCCGCGCGGCCCGCGCACCGCCAGGATGAAAGGGAAGCCAAACTTGGCGTTGTAGTCGGTGTTGAGTTGCTGGATGCGCTCAAATTCTTCCCTAGTGCACTGGGTCAGGCCGGCCCTGTTCTGCTCCTGGCTCGACTCAGGCGTCAACTGCTTGCCGACCATGGCCTTGCCCGCCAGCTCCGGGTGGGCGCGGATCAGCGCCAACTGCCGCTCCGGTCCCGCCTGGTCAACCACCCTGGCTATCGCGTATTTGAGCTGGGCCAGCGACTTGAACGGTCGTTCTTCCAGCGCCGCCTGCGCGATCCAGGGTGAATGCTCGTACAGGCCGTCGAGCATCTGCGCGGCTTCAGCCGTGCTTGCGGCGTTGAGTTGTTGCAGGGTGATGGTCATGGTCGAACCTCAGTGAGCCGAACGCGAAGGTCGCAAAGGTTGCGCAAAGGGCGCGAAAAAAGAAACATCTGAGCCTTCAAGCCTGGAACGGATGCACATGCTTCCAGTGTCGGGCAATGTCGATGCGGCGGCAGATCCAGACCCGGTCGTGTTTTTCAACGTGCTCGAGAAAACGCTGCAGCGCGCTGATGCGACCGGGCCGCCCGAGCAGGCGGCAATGCATGCCAACGCTCATCATCCTGGGCGCCTCGTCGCCCTCGGCGTAGAGGGCGTCGAAACTGTCTTTCAGGTACTGGTAGAACGGATCGGCGTGTGAATATCCCTGCGGCAGGGCGAAGCGCATGTCGTTGCAGTCCAGCGTGTAAGGCACGACGAGATGCGCAATCACCGCGCCGCTGCTTTTCTTCACCTTCATCCAGAACGGCAGGTCGTCGCCGTAGTAGTCGCTGTCGTATTCGATGCCGCCATGGTCGACGACAAGCCGCCGCGTGTTCGGGCTGTCGCGGCCGGTGTACCAGCCCAGACCGTGCAGTGACGGCTCGCCTGCTGCCGGCTCGCCAGTCAGTTCGCGCAGGATCTGCAGGCCCCTGGCCATATGCTCGCGCTCGGTCGCTTCGTCGATGTTCTGGTAGCTGATCCAGCGCAGGCCGTGGCAGGCAATTTCGTGCCCGAGTTGGCACATCGCCGTCGTCAACTCCGGATGCCGCTGCAAGGCCATGCTGACACCGAACACAGTCAACGGCAATCCGCGCTTCTCGAACTCGCGCAGGATGCGCCAGGCGCCGGCGCGCGAGCCGTACTCGTAGATGCCCTCCATGCTCAGGTGCCGATCCGGGAAACTGGCCGGGTTGAACATCTCGGACAGGAACTGTTCCGACCCGGCGTCGCCATGCAGCACCGAGTTTTCGCCGCCCTCCTCGTAGTTCAGCACGAACTGCAGCGCGATGCGTGCGCGACCCGGCCATTGCGCCTGCGGCAGATGGCGGCCGTAGCCAACCAGGTCGCGCGGGTAGGGCAGGGTGCTGTCGTAGTTCATCGGCCTCATCCCTGGCAGCAACAGTGCTGACGGTGGTCAAGGGTTCGTCGTGTGGAGGGAAAGTGTATACACTTTCAATCGACGAAATGCCTGGCTGGGCGGCAACTGCAACGGAGACGCGATGGGACTGAGCACACATGTACTGGACACCATGCACGGCTGCCCGGCAGCCGGAATGGAGGTGGCGCTGTACAGCACCGAGGGCGAGCAAGCCAGTCTGGTGCGCCGCTTCACCCTGAATCAGGATGGCCGAAGCGACGCGCCGCTGTACGACAGCAGCAACCTGAAGCGGGGCACCTACCGACTGGTCTTTAGCGTTGCGCCCTACTTCAAGGCACGCGGTGTGACATTGCCGGAGCCCAACTTCCTGAATCAGGTGGTGCTGGATTTCGGCGTCGCGCACAGCGATCAGCACTACCATGTTCCGTTGCTGGTCAGCCCCTGGAGCTATACGACCTACCGCGGGTCATGACATTGACGAAAACAGGTCATCCGGTGCGAGTGCTGCAGAGCATCTGCGCGGATAATGCGACGGAGTGACCACAGCTTCTCTACCGGGCCCTGCATCATGACCTCCAAGTTCAACCGTCGCGAAGTCCTCATCACCGGCGTTGCGCTGGCCAGCCCGTTGGCCGGATCGCTGGCCTGGGGACAAAGTTACCCGGATCGTCCGATCAAGATCGTCGTGCCCTTTGCACCGGGCGCCGGCACCGACGCCGTGGGCCGCCTGATGGCGCAGAAACTTGGCGAGCTCCTCGGCACGAGTGTGGTGGTGGAGAACAGGGCGGGCGCCTCCGGTGCCATAGGCGCCCAGGCGGTCGCGCAGAGCGCGCCGGACGGCTACACGCTGTTGCTCATCGCCGCGCCCTTCACCACGGTGCCTGCTGCGCTGCCCGGCGCCGGTTACGACCCGGTGCGAAATTTTTCTCCTATTGGCATGATCGCCACCGGTCCCTTGGTATGGGCCGTCAACAAGGACCTCCCGGTCGCCAATCTGAAGGACCTGGTTGCGTTGGCGCGGCAAAAACCTGGCGCCCTGAACTACGGCTCGGCCGGCGCCGGCGGCATCAACCATCTGGTGCTGGAAATGCTGAAGGCGCGCACCGGCACTTTCATTGTTCATATTCCGTACCGCGGCATTGCGCCGGCGACTCTCGACATGATCGGTGGCCAGATCCACATGGTGACGGGTACCGTTCCGGCGCTGGCGCCGTTTGTGCGCGATGGCAGGGTCAAGGCGCTGGCCGTGACCAGCGCCAAGCGCTCCAGCGCGCTGCCCGACGTGCTGAGCATGGCCGAATCGGGCTTCCCCAACTTTGACGTGCTGAACTATTTCGGTCTGGTGGCGCCGCGCGGGACACCCCAGGCCATCATCGAACGTCTCAACGCCGCCATCGCCCGCGCAGTGGCCCTGCCCGACGTGCGCGCGCGTTTCAGCACCGACGCCCTGGAGCCGGCCGCCGGAACACCGGCGCAACTGGCCGAGTTCATCGAGGCCGACTTTAAGGGCTGGCAGCAGGTGGTCTTGGTGCAGAAGCTGAAGATCGAGGCGTCTTAGCGCCGGTTCGCACTCGCAAGAACCGTGTGAACAGGCCCTGGCCCATCAACCGTCGTACTTGAAAGAAAGCTGGACCCGGGCGCGGTAGGCGATGACCTTTCCGCCCTCGATCTTCATGTCAAGCTTCGAGACTTCCGCGATCCGCAGGTCACGCAGCGTTTTGCTCGCGGCTGTCACGGCGTTGCGCGCCGCGGCCTCCCAGGAAACCTTGCTTGTTCCGATCACGTCGGTGACGCGATAGACGCCTTCGCTCGAACTTTTCTTGGCCATGGTGTCGTGTCCTCTCGATTGTTCGCCGCAACGGTGCGGATACCGCCACAAGGCAAAATCATGATACTCCTGCGCGGGCTGCCAACCCGGCCGCCATGGATCCTTTGCATCGCTCAGGAGTTGCGCCGCGCTTCCCAGTGAAGTCAATCCAGGACCATCGCGATTTCTACGCGAATTTCATTGTCAGGAGCGCCGGTTCAAGCGACGAGCGCCTTATCGCCGCGTTCGCCTCAGTGGAGCGCGAACGTTTCCTGCCCGCTGGACCCTGGCAGGTGTTCATCGGGTCCGGCTACCTGCCAAGCCTGTCCAGCGACGCAAGACTGGTCTATCAGGACCAACTGTTCAGCCTGGCCAAGGATCGCGGTATCAACAACGGGCAACCCAGCTTGCATGCCGCTTGCCTGGCGGCCTGTGCGCCGGCCGCTGGCGAAACCGTGGTGCAGATTGGCGTCGGAACCGGTTACTACACGGCGATTCTTGCCAAACTTGTCGGTGAAACGGGCAGCGTGATCGCGTACGAAATCGAGGTCGACCTGGCCGGCCTGGCGCGCGAAAACCTCAAGCAGCTTCCCAACGTGCGAGTCGTGGCTGCCTCGGCCACCGAGGGCAGGCTGCCGATGGCCGACCTGATCTACGTCAGCGCCGGCGCCACCCATCCACTGTCTTCCTGGCTCGATGCGATGAACATTGGCGGTCGTTTGATTTTTCCGCTGACGCCGAACCATGGTTATGGCTGCATGCTGATGGTGACCCGCCGCGCCGCAACGAGCTATGCCGCCTCGGCCCTGATGCGGGTGGCCTTCATCGCCTGCGTCGGGGCCCGGGACGACGCAGCGTCCGCGGCCTTGACCGCCGCTCTCGAGCGACGCTCTCTCCATGCCGTGCGCTCCTTGCATCGGGATACGCGGCCGGATGAGACCCAGTGGTGCGTGGGTCAGAGCTGGTGGCTTTCAAGTGCTGAGCCAGACTAGCGATGCGGAACATTGCCAGGGCGGAAATGTCGGATGATCGGAACTCTGGGCTGCGGAGATCGACGATGTGTAGCCGGCGTGGCTATCTGATGGGTTTGTCGCTGTTGCTCCCGACCTGGGCGTTCGCCTCCACGTCGTTGCAGCAGGCGATGCAACGAGCGCGGGAAATGCGCGCCGAAGCGGTGCGCTCGGGCGACCAGCCGTTTGGCGCGGTGGTGTTGCGTGAGGACAGAATAGTCGGCGAGGCGCCGAGCCGAGTGGTCATTGCCGGGGACCCGACCGCGCATGCCGAGATGGAAGCGATTCGCGATGCCGCGCGGCGCCTGCGAAGTCGCGACCTCTCCGGCTGCCTGCTGGTTTCCACCTCGCGCCCCTGCCGCATGTGTGAGGCCGCTGCCCGCTGGGCACGGATCGAGCGCATGGTGCACGGCGACGAGTTGACTGACGCCGGCCGCCCGTCATGAGGCGTCGGCATTGGCTTGGCATGGCCTGGTTGCCGCTGCTGGCAATGGCGGCAGAGCCTCTGATTGAGGCCGCAGCGCGTGGCGATGTGCCGGCGCTGCGCCGCTTGCTGGACGCGGGTGCCCAGGTCAACGCGCGCGATGCACGGGGCCGCAACGCCGTCCTTGCCGCCACCCAGGGCGGCCATGTCGAGGCGGTGCGCCTGCTCCTTGTCCGCGGCGCCGACGTCAACGCCCAGGACGACATTCAGGACAGTGCCTTCCTGCTGGGCGGCGCCAACGGGCATACCGAGATTGTGCGACTGGCCTTGGCCGCAGGGGCGAACCTCAAGAGCACGAACCGCTACGGCGGCACCGCGCTGATTCCGGCCTGCCACTACGGCCATGTGGAAACGGTTCGCCTGCTGTTGAGTACGGCGATGGACGTCGATCACGTCAACAACCTGGGTTGGACGGCGCTGCTGGAGGCGGTCATTCTGGGCGACGGCGGGCCGCGCCACACCGAGATTGTGCGTTTGCTGATTGCTCGCCGTGCCAATGTCAACCTTGCCGACCGGCAGGGCGTCACGCCGCTGGCGCATGCCGAGCAGCGGGGCTACCGCGCCATGGTCGAGATGTTGCGAGGCGCCGGTGCGCGGCTCAGGTAATGGCGCCGAGCCTGCGCCGCCCGATTGGAGCGGCGCAGCGCTCGCCATGCCGCAGGTCTTGCCGCCATTCGCATGCTGAGCATGTTGCACCACGTTTCCTTCGGAGTCGCCGATCTGCCACGTTCGGCTGCGTTTTACGACGCGACGCTGGCGACTCTGGGCTATGTGCGGGCCTGGACCGACAGCAGCGCCGTCGGCTACGGACTGCCCGCTCAGGGAGACCGACTCGCGATCAAACTCGGTAAGCACGGCGTGGTCGCACCCGGTGCCGGATTTCATCTCGCCTTCACCGCACCCAGCAGGCCGGCGGTGGATGCATTTCATCGCGCGGCGCTGCAGCACGGCGGGCAGGACAACGGGGCGCCTGGGCTGCGGCCGCAATACGGCGCCGGCTACTACGCCGCGTTTGTCATTGATCCGGACGGCTACCGGATCGAGGCGGTCATCAATGACGGCGGCTAGCAGTGATCGCGCATTGACGTTCCGCGCCGCCCGTCCTGCCGATATACCGGCGATGTCGCAGATACGACTCGCCGTGTCAGAAAACGTCCTGTCGGATCCATTGCGGATCACGCCTCAGATGTACCTGGACGGTCTCGAACGGCTCGGCCATGCCTGGGTCTGTGAAATCGATGGGCAGGTCGTCGGCTTTGCCTACGCCGTGCCGCGAGGCGCGTCGATTTGGGCCCTGTTTGTTCGACCTGGGTACGAAGGGCTTGGCATCGGCATCGGCCTGCTGCAACGGGCCGTCGACAGGTTGTTTCAAAACGGCAGCACCGAGCTGCGGCTTGTGACGACCATCAACACCCGCGCCGACCGCTTTTATGGCGCCCAGGGATGGTCCCGAGGTGAAATGAAAAACGAGGTCGAGGTTTGTTTCCGGTTGCGCAAGCCGGGTCCATCCAGATAGAAGTCTCGAAACGCTTGATCAGCGACGACGTTTGGCATGACGCGCCTGCACCCCCTCACCCCAGCCCTCTCCCCGGGGCACCGTGGAGAGGGAGTTGACCGCCCCCTGCCTCCTGCCCCCTCTCCTGCTTGCGGGAGAGGGCTGGGGTGAGGGCTGGCGTCGGACAGTCGTTGCCCAGGCAAGACCGGGGCGTTCGAAGTCAATCCTGGCCTTCGGTCAGGGTGTCCAACTGGAACCGGCCGCTTTTGTCCCAAAGCCACGTTTCGGTGTAGGTGACGCGGCCCAGGCGTGCCGGCGCCGGGTAGGGTGCAGCGTCGCGCACGGTGCGCTCGATTTCGACCACCACCTCCATGGCGTGGCGTGGCATTCGCAGCCAGTGGGTGGACAGGACCTGACCTCGGGCGTTGATCTCGACCTCGAGCACGCCAATCGCGTACAGATGGGGTGGAAGCCTGCCGCTGTAGATGCGGTGCTGATTCAACTGGTACAGATGTCTTGCGGCGTCGCGGCGATAGTCCCTTGGCGAAACGGCCAACGAGGCCTGCGGTGCGGCTCGGGTGCGCAACGGGGGCAATTCCGGCGCGCGAGCGATTGGCTCAAGCGGCGGCAATCTCGGTTGCGGCTGCGCTTCGGGTTCGGTTCCAGGCGTTGGCGCTGGCGCTGGCGCAGTCTGGGCCGCTTGCGTCGGGGCCGGTGTGATCTTGGGCGACGCGCTTGAAGGCGCCGGGATCACTGGTGGCGCCTGGCATCCGACCAGGGTCATCAGGGGCGCAGCGGCGCCCAGCAACCATCGCTGTGCCAGCCTGAGTTTGTACAAACGGAGCATAGGAAGGGGATTGTCGCGGCTTTGCGCCAGCATGGCTCAGCCCAGCGCTACGGCAGGGCGACGGCCAGCAACGCGCCGCATAATCGCAACGGAACATGTCCTGTCTACCTGCATTTCTGACCCGGCTGGCGCGCGAGGATGCGACGCTGGTGTTGGTCGAGCGCAGCCTCGGATCGGTGCCGCGCGAGAAGGGGGCATGGATGGCCGTGTTTGTCGATGCGGTCATTGGCACCATCGGTGGCGGCCAGTTGGAGCACCGGGCGATTGCCGAGGCCCGCTCCCGGTTGCATGCGTCTTCCGCCGAGCCGGTGCTGCGTTTTCCGCTCGGCCCCAGCCTGGGCCAATGCTGTGGCGGTGTCGTGTTCCTGCGCTTCGAGCGGGTCAGCGCGAGCGACTGCGGCGGCCTGGCGACACGGCTGCGTGCTCCGGCGCTGCCGGTGGCGCTTTTTGGCGGTGGCCATGTCGGCCACGCGCTGATCGAACTGTTGGGCAGGCTGCCCTGCGAGGTGATCTGGATCGACAGCCGCGATGAGATTTTTCCAAGCGATGTCCCCGCCAACGTAACCTGCGAGCATTCCGAGCCGGTGCATGGAGCGGTGAGCGGCCTGGTGCCGTCCTCGCATGTGCTGACCATGAGCTTCAGCCACGCCGAAGACCTGGACATCGTTGCGGCCTGCCTGAGGCGCCGCCGTGAGCAGGCCGACCTGCCCTACATCGGCCTGATTGGCAGCAAGACGAAATGGGCGGTGTTTCGGCATCGACTTGTCGAACGCGGTTTTACCGAGGAGGAGCTCGACGCGGTCACCAGCCCCATCGGTGTGCCGGGAATTGCCGGCAAGGAGCCCGAGGTGGTTGCGCTGGCGGTGGCGGCGCAACTCATGCAACGGCGTCCGATACCGAATGATGTGCGACGGTGAGGACGGCAGGCGCATGCAATGGCCGCGACTGCCAGCCGGCGCGTATACAATTTTCGCGGGAGATCGCAGCGGAGCCGGGCCTAGGGAATCAGGCTCTGGGGTGCGCGGTCCATTCGCTGCTCAGAGCTTCCGCCGTGGTGAGCAGGTGCTGTAACGCCGGGTCGGCGCGCCGATGAAATGCAGGTAGGCGGCCCGGCCCGATGGCGCCGCGGAGGTTGTGACGAATGGAAACTTATCTCCTCGATTGGGCGAACCTGTTGCTGCGCTGGGCGCATGTGATCACGGCGATCGCCTGGATCGGGTCGTCCTTCTACTTTGTCTACCTTGACAGCTCGCTGACCGAGCCCGAGGACGAGGAACTCAAGCGCCAGGGCGTCAGTGGCGAACTCTGGGCGGTGCATGGCGGGGGTTTTTACCACCCGGTCAAGTTTGCCGTGGCGCCGCCCAAGCTGCCGGCACACCTGCACTGGTTCTACTGGGAAAGCTACAGCACCTGGCTCACCGGGTTCGCCCTGTTCACGCTGTCCTACATCTGGAACGCCAGCAGCTACCTGATCGACAAATCGCTGATGGACTGGCAGCCCGGAGCGGCCATCAGTGTTGCGCTGGCCTTCATGGTGGTGTTCTGGATGCTGTACGACTTCATCTGCCAGTGGCTTGGGCAGAAGAAGAATGGCGACGCCATCGTCGGTGCGCTGGTCCTGCTGCTGGTCTGCGCTGCATCCTGGCTCGCCTGTCAGCTTTTTGCCGGGCGCGCGGCGTTCCTGCTGGTCGGGTCCATGATCGCCACCGCGATGAGCGCGAATGTGTTGTTCTGGATCATTCCGGGGCAAAAGAGGGTGATCGAGCAGATCAAGGCTGGACAGCCGGTGGACGCGATCCACGGCATACGCGGCAAGCAGCGCAGCGTGCACAACACCTATTTCACGCTCCCGGTGCTGTTCGCCATGCTGAGCGGCCATTACAGTTTCACCTACAGCCACCCGCAGAACTGGCTGGTGCTGATCCTGATGATGTTCGCCGGCGCATCGATCCGCCAGTTCTTCGTCATGCGCCACGGCTACAAGCTGGGGCGCAACCCGCACCCGCTGCCTTACGCGCTGGTCGGCATCCTGGTTCTCGCCGGCATGGTCTGGTGGCTGCAACCGGTCAAGCCTGCGGCGTCGGCTGCGCTGCCAGGCGCCGCAGCGCCGCTCGTCGAGGTCCGCTACCAGGACGTGAACAAGGTGCTGGAACAGCGTTGCCTGATGTGCCACGGCGCGCAATTGCAAATGAAGAACGTGCGACTGGATTCATCGGAATCGCTGAAGCAGCATGCGCAGGCGGTGTACCAGCAGGCGGTCGTGACCAAGGTGATGCCGATGAACAACAGCACCGGCATGACCGACGCTGAACGCGCACTGCTGGGCCAGTGGTTCCTGGCGGGCGCCAAGGCGCCCTGAACTACGCATGAACACAGCGCCAGAGGCCAGCGGCTCGACCCGTTCCGCTTCAGACCAGCTCGGCCTGGTCGATTCGCGCTACGCCGTACTCCGGCTCGTCGTGTCCCTGCTGCTGATGACGATTGGGAGCAGCGGCATGTATGTGATCGCTGTCGTGCTGCCGACCGTGCAGCAGGAGTTTGGCGTGTCGCGCGCCGACGCCTCAATGCCCTACACCGCGATGCTGATCGGTTTTGGCCTGGGCGGCATCCTGATGGGCCGTCTGGCCGATCGCTTCGGCATGATGGTGCCGCTTTGGACGGCGGCCACCGCCCTCGGTCTGGGTTTTGTCCTGGCCGGACGGTCCGACGGCATCGGCAGCTTCACCCTGTTCCACGGCCTGTTGTTGGGGCTGCTCGGCAGCTCCGCCACTTTTGCCCCGTTGATGGCTGACACGTCGCTCTGGTTTGTCCGGCGCCGCGGTATTGCCGTAGCCGTCTGCGCCAGCGGCAATTACCTTGCTGGAGCAATTTGGCCGCCGCTGATCCAGTACTCTATTGCAACCGAGGGTTGGCGCGCGACCTACACCGGCCTCGGCATTTTCTGTTTCATCAGCATCCTGCTGCTGTCGCCCCTGATGCGGCGCCGCGCGCCGGTGCAGCAGGCGGAGGTGGCGGCGGCCGGAACCCGTTTGGCGTCCGACCATCCTTTCGGGATGAGCCCGAACTCGGCGACCCTGTTGCTATGCGCCGCGGGCGTGGGCTGCTGCGTTGCCATGTCGATGCCGCAGGTGCACATCGTCGCCTACTGCACCGACCTCGGCTACGGTGCTGCGCGCGGTGCCGAAATGCTGTCTCTGATGATGGCCTTTGGCATCGTCAGCCGACTGGTTTCCGGGCTAATCTGCGACCGCATCGGAGGTCTGCGCACGCTGTTGCTGGGTTCGATGCTGCAGGGCGTGGCCTTGCTGCTGTTCCTGCCGTTCGACGGCCTGGTCTCGCTCTACGTCATTGCCGCGCTGTTTGGCCTGTTCCAGGGCGGCATCGTGCCGTCCTACGCCATCATCGTGCGTGAGCATTTCGCCGCGAGCGAGACCGGCATCCGGGTCGGCGCGGTCATCATGTGCACCATGCTGGGCATGGCCCTCGGCGGCTGGATGTCGGGCAAGATCTTCGACCTGACCGGCTCCTACAACGCCGCCTTCATCAATGGGCTGGCCTGGAACCTGTTGAACCTAGGGATTGTGCTGACCCTGCTGCTGCGGGTGCGCCAGCGCCGCTTGGCCCCGGCGGCCTGAGCCCGGTCAGCTTCCGGCCTGCGCCAGCAGCTTGAATCCTGCTCCAGCCGCATGGTTCCCGGGGCGGGGGAATTGCGTACATCACGATTCGTACTTTGTGTGGCAGACTTCGACTGTCATGTCGATAAGGTACGCCATGGAAATCGCCGATGTCACGCTGGCCGAGCGCGGTCGAATCGTCATCCCCAAGAAAGCCCGTGATGCGCTTGGCCTCAGGCCTGGCGCGCGCCTTCGTCTGCGCTTGGAAGAAGGTCGCCTGTTGATCGAAAAGCGCGTGCAACTGGACCTCACCCGCTGGATCGGCAAGGCGGTGGACGACGGGCTGAGCACTGAACAGGTGTTGGCCGAGTTGCGGAGGCGGCCGGTGCCCTGGCACGGCGCACCGCGCCCGGCTTCCTGATCGGCGCGTCCGCCATGCCCGAAATCGTTTTCAAAGGCAAAGAGTACGTCTACAACCACCACCTGACGGTGCCGTACCGCCCGTTGCTGGTGGACGCCGCCAAGGGTATTGGCCCGGCGGACCTGAACAGCAACCTGGTCATCCACGGCGACAACCTGCACGCGCTGAAAGCCCTGCTGCCGCGCTACGCGGGAAAGGTCGATCTGGTTTTCATCGACCCGCCGTACAACACCGGCAACGAGGGCTGGTGTTACAGCGACGGCGTCAACAGCCCGATCATGAAGGAGTGGTTAAGCAGCAACCCGGTGGACGTGGAAGACATGCTGCGCCACGACAAATGGCTGTGCATGATGTGGCCGCGCCTGGTGCTGCTGCGCGAGTTGCTTTCGGCAAATGGTTCGATCTGGATCACGCTGGATGACAACGAGGTGCATCGAGCGAGGATGGTGCTCGATGAGATTTTTGGGACGGAGAACTTTGTCGCCGCATGTATTTGGCAGAAGAACTTCTCGCCGAAGAACACCGCACAGTTCTTCAGTGAAGACCATGACTACGTGCTTGTCGTAGCCAAGGACAAGCAACAATGGCGACCCAATCTGCTGGAGCGCACGCAGGAAATGGACGACCGCTTCAGCAATCCGGACAACGATTCGCGGGGGCCTTGGACATCGGGCGATTTGTCTGCTAGGAACTACTATGGCGAGGGGACGTACCCGATTACATGCCCGGGTGGACGTGAGGTCGAGGGCCCACCGCCCGGCACATACTGGCGCGTCAAGAAAGAGAAGTTCCTGCAGATGAACGCCGACGGGCGAATTTGGTGGGGTGATGACAAGAACAATCAGCCGCGATTGAAGCGCTATCTCTCCGACGTCAAACAAGGCCGCACGCCGCAAACCTTGTGGTTCTACGACGAAGTGGGCCACACGCAGGACGCCAAGAAAACGTTGCTCGAAATGGGTCTGCTCAAAGGCGATGAGACAACCATGACGCCCAAGCCGGTGGCGCTGGTCGAGCGCGTGCTGGCACTGGCCAGCGAGCCCGACTCGCTGATTCTCGACAGCTTCGCCGGCAGTGGCACCACGGCGCATGCCGTGCTCAAGGCCAACGCCAAGGACAACGGCAATCGCAAGTTCATCCTGGTGGAGGGCGAGGACTACGCCGACAGGCTGACCGCCGAGCGAGTGCGCCGCGCCATCAAGGGTTATGCCTGGGTCGGCACGCAGCGTGAGACGCTGCTGGAAGAAAAGATCACTTTTACTCAGTTCAAGAAGGCGGATGAATGGCTGGCCAGGGTGGAGGCGATCAAGGCGCGTGAAGGCTTTACTGAAGAGTCGGCGCAGATGGCTTTGGGCAGCGCCCCTCACCCCAGCCCTCTCCCGCGAGCGGGAGAGGGAGCGGGGAGCAAGAAGCGCTTTGACAAGATCAGCGTGGAGTTGAAGGACGGCGTGCTGCGCGTGCAGGGCGAAAAGCGGGTGTCGAAAATGGTCGATGGGCTGGGCGGTGAGTTCAGCTACTGCACGCTGGGCGAGCCGCTGGACGTGGAGAAACTGCTGTCCGGCGAGTCGCTACCCGATTACGACGCGCTAGGGGCGTGGCTGTTTCACACTGCCACCGGCGGCACATTACTGCCACGCCCGAAGGATGCGCCGAGCTGGTACCTGGGCGAGGCCAGCGACGCGCATGTCTGGCTGGTCTATGAGCCGTCGTTGAGGTTCCTGAAGTCGCCGGACGCTGCGTTGACGCTGTCCAGGGCCAAGGCCTTTGCCGATTGGGGCCACGCGCGCAACGCCGGCGCCGGCGACGGCAAGCGCCACCTGGTGTTCGCCCCGGCCAAATACCTGAGCAACAAACAATTGCTGGAGCACGGCGTGGACTACGCGCCGCTGCCGTTCGCGCTTTATCGGGAGGGATGATCATGAGCCAGCAAGCCAAGGAACTGATTCTTCAGCAGTTTGTAAGGGCCTTGCGCGCGCTGGACGAGGCGATCGTCACGGACAGCGGCGACAAGAAATCGCGAGACTCCATCCTGCTGAGCTATGTCTTCACGTTCGAAATGGCCGTAAAGAGTTTGAAAGTGACACTCGCGGAGCTCGGTCTGGATGTGCCGAACTATGCCTCCGCCATCTTGAAGGGAGCATTCCAGGCGCGGCTAATCGATGATGCTGGCAGCTGGGAAGCCTTGCGGGACCGGCGCAACCTGGTCAACCATGCCTATGACGAGGTCAAGGCGGTGGAGATTGCGGCCTATGTGCGGCAGCATGCCTTGTCGCATTTCGGGCAGTTGCTGAAGGTGCTTCAGACGTGACGGTGAGCGAAGAATTCGGATTGCCGCGGACGACGTTGGCCAAATTGCGCGGCGTTTTCGAGGGCCGAACCGGCTTGGACGCCGTCTGGATCTATGGCTCGCGGGCGCGCGGTTCACACCGCCATGAGTCGGATATCGATCTGGCGGTGGATGCGCCGGCGATGGTCGACGCCGAATTCCTGCGGCTGAAAAACCGCATTGACGATCTGGAACTGATTCACCGCCTGGATGTGGTTCATGTTCAGGGAATCGTCGGTGATGCCCTGCGGCAACAGATCGAACGCGATCGCAAGATTTTTTGGCGACCCCGTCGCCATGCCGCCATTACCGAGACCACGGGAGCAACCCAACTCAAACCGTTTCAGGCCACCACGCTGCTGCGGCTCGACAGGTATTTGCTGGAGCTGGCTAAACACAAGACCCAGGCGGACAAGGCCGCCACTGCCTTGAGAGCGGCCGAAGTCGAAATACCGCCTGAGGTGATTGACTTCCCCAGGAAGGCGTGGCAGGCGTTGAAAACCGCGGGTCAGCTTCCGCCGACTTTCGCGGGCCAGCCGCATTCCAGCCGCTTCGACGGCGCGGGCCGGGCCATTCCGAATGTGTGTCTGAAGATTCCCACCGGCGGCGGCAAGACGCTGCTGGCCGCCGCCAGCGTGGGGCGGGTGTTCTCCAACTACCTTGCCCGGCACACCGGGCTGGTCCTGTGGATCGTGCCCAACGATGCGATCTATCAGCAAACGCTGAAAACTCTCAGAAACCGCGACCATCCTTACCACCAGATGCTCAACGTGGCGGGCGCCGGCCGGGTGAAGATTCTGGAGAAGAATTCGCCGCTGTCCAGGCTGGACACCGACTCGCATCTGTGCGTGAT
>JBCKPH010000017.1:0-32149 GCA_038901755.1 Burkholderiaceae bacterium
AACCGTCGAAGAGGCGGTTGCCAACCTTCGCGAGGCAACAACCCTGTACCTCTCAGAATTCCCGTTGCTTGGGAACGGGCATCCCGTCGTAACGACGTTTACTGTCCCTGAGCCGGTACATGCCTAAACTCCCCCGGGTGTCCGGGGCAGAGGTTGTCCGCGCCCTCGAACGCCTTGGGTTCGCAAGAATACGGCAGAGTGGCAGCCACGCCATCTTGCAGCGTGAGTCAATAGGATGCGTTGTGCCCTTGCATGCCGAGGTAAAGGTCGGCACGCCTGGCAGGCGTCTTGCGTCAAGCGGAAGTCTCACCCGAAGAATTCATGACAGCTCTACGGGGATAACGCCTAACACCATTCCAACGCCATGAGACATGGTCCGCCGGTGCCGCCCAAGCGCTTCGGCCGCGAAAGCTCAGCCCGGGTGCTTGCCGACAAAAGCCGCCATGTGGAAGGCAGCATGTTCGTCTTCGTAGCGCCAGGCTGTACCCACCGGGCAGGCACGGCGCGCCTGGCAACCTCCGCTCATGCAGTCCTGGCCGGATGGCTGATGCAGCCAGCTCGTGCAGTCGTCGACCTTGTAGGCAGTTCCCGTGAAGGCCTGCACCGGACAGGTATGCAGGCAGGGCTGGCCGTCGCAGCGGGTGCAGATGTCGCTCAGCGCCGATGGCGCACGGTTTGCGCTTGGACTTCCCGTTGACGCCCTCACAGTTTCTGCACTGCTCAGGTGCTGCGCTTTCGCGGCGGCTGGCGAAATGTGCAGCGCCAACGCGAAACGGAAGGCATGCCACAGGCCGTGGTCCGGGTCGATCAACAGGCCCAACGGCGAACGCTGCAGCGGTTCGCAGCGCAGCGCCCACTGCTGAAACGGCAGGTAGGGTGGACCGCGAAACGGAAACAGCGCGACGCCGCCCCATTGCCGCGCCAGGGCCTCGCCTATCCGCTGCGTCCAACGATCCAGTGGATCGGGCTGTCCGTCGCTGAACTCGGGCGAGGTTTTGAAGAGCGGCCAGAAGCCCGAACCGACGTTCCCCACCATGCCGACCCAGGCTGCCGCCCGGCCATCGGGCAAGGGCTGCACGCCTTCGTCGACAGTCGGCGCGAAGCCACCGCGCAGGCTCAGGCCTTCGGCCCGCAGAGCCAGATGCAACGCGTCAATCGTCGCTTGATGAGGCACGGTGTTCACTGCCCTGGCTCCTGCGCGGTTGCGAATGCGGCGCTGTCACTACGCGGCTGATCGAATCGGGTCACCCAAGACGTGATCGTGGGCCGCATCGGTCGTGGCCCGGGTCTGCGGCGGGCCTGAAGCCGTCGCCGTCACGGTGGCCTCGAAGAACATGTCGCCGTCGATGTCGTTGCTCACGCTGTTGTCGAGTTGACTCAGCACAACCGTGGCGCGGGTGGCGCCGGCCGACAGGGCGCGTACCGTCGCCTCCTCGGCGGCCAGTGATCGCGCATGGTCCAGCGCCGGCTCCAGCGCCGGGAAATCCTTCGGCCCGCTGCGGGTGAAGACGCGAAACACGCCGCGCACCGGCTGCGAGACCACGATGTGCACGCGCTGCGAGACCTGCCCCAGCACCGCGCCGACCGCGTTCGCCACCTCGGCATGCGGCGGCACGATCAGCCGCAGTCCCAGATTGCGCGCCACTCTTGGGTAGTAGCTCGAAGCTGGCGCACCGACCGCGATCAGCGGCAGGCCGGGGGCGAATTGCAGGTCGAACACGGCGGGTCGAAAATCAGCCGAAGCCGTGGTCTTTGCCGACACGCTGCCGCCCTGGCCCGCCACCGAAGCACTCGGCGCAGCAGCCGGTGCATCGGTCATCTCGCGACGGCGCTGCAGCGCCATCTTGGTCAGCAGTGCGGCCATCTTGCCGGCGTTGCTTTCGTTCATCTGGCCCGCATCGTTCAGCCCGGCCTCGATCAGTTTCTGGCAGATCATGTCGGTGATCTTGTCCACCACCTGGCGTGCCGGTCCTTCGGCATCGCCCGCGACCCAGGTGCCCAGGCCGTACATGTGGCGCATCTGGCGTGCCCAGATGCGCGCGCCCAGCAGCGCCGCCTCGCGGTTCCAGTGCTCGGACAGTCCCAGCACATGGGCCGCGTCGCTGGGAGTGAAGCCGCTGTAGATGACCAGACCCTTGCGCTCGAGCCGGGCCAGCGCGCGCGCCAGCGGCCGGTTCTCCGAGTTCGCCTGTTCCATGTCCACCGGCCCCTTGCAAACGCGCTCCCAGGCCGCCAGTTCGTCAGATGGCAGCCGCTCTACCTGGGACCGGTCCACATAAAGGCGCGAGGCGAAACGAATCTGGCTGGCGTGCGGCGTCTGCGTCTGCTGGCGCTGCAGCACCGCCAGCAGGTGCGGATGTTCGTGCACCAGCAAGGAGAGCGGCACGACGCGGCGCGGGCCTATTGCCATGCCGTGGCCGCCGCTGAAACGCACTTCACTGTCGCCACCCAGGCCGATGGCGTAGATGCGCACCGCCTCGACCATCGGGCGCCAGTGGCCGATCAGCGCGCCGTCGAAACTAAGTTCGGGCTGGCCGCCGCGCACCACGGCGATGTCGGTGGTGGTGCCGCCCATGTCGGCGACGATGGCGTCCTGCTGGCCGCTCAGTGCGCAGGCGCCCAGCACGCTCGCCGCCGGCCCCGACAGCACCGTGCTGACCGGGCGCTGTAGCGCGCTTTCCACGTTGATCAGGCTGCCGTCACCCTTGACGATCATTAACGGCGCGTCGATATGGCGCTGCTCCAAAGTGATGCGCACCGCGTCGATCAGGTCCTTGACGTGGGAGATCATGCGTGCGTTCAGCGCCACCGTCATGGCTCGGCGCGGCGCGCCCAGGCTGGACGCCAGCTCATGGCCGCAGGTCACCGGCTTGTGACACAGCGACTCAACTAGCTCGCGCAGCCGCAGTTCATGCTCGGGGTTGCGCACGCCAAATGTCGCCGAAATCGCAAAGGCCGAGACGCGCGGCGCATGATGCAGGATGGCAGCTCGCGCGCCCTCCTCGTCCAGCGGCGCCACCGCGAAGCCGCCGGCATCGTGGCCGCCGGCCAGGGAAACGATGGCCTCCTGTCCAAGCAGTTCGTTCAGGCCGCTGGCCTTGATTTGCGGCGCGTCGTAACCGATCAACAGGACGCAGACCGGCGACCCCTTGCCTTCGACCACCGAGTTGGTGGTGAGCGTGGTGGAGAGCGACACCAGTTGCACCTGTTCCAGCAGCGCCGCGGGCAGGCGGTCGATCGACGCACCGATGCCGACCGACAGGTCGAAGCGCGTCGTCAGGCTCTTCGCCGCCGCCACCACCTTCTTGGACGCATCGATCAGCACCGCGTCGGTGAAGGTGCCGCCGGTATCGATGCCAAGAAAGTAGCTCATGCCCGATTCAGGCCCAGCCAGCCTGGCACAACCAGTTGAACAGGTAGGGCGCGAAGCTGCGTCGCACCGTGACCTCGTAATGCTGCAGCGGTTGCACGCAGCGGATCAACACGGGCGATCGTGCGACGTGCGATTGCGCCACGGCACCCGCTGCAAACTTGCGCGGATGCAGGTCCAGCGGGCAGCCGCGCGACAACAGGTCGGCCGCGCCCGGCCCCTGCAGGGTGAGCGTGGTGTTGCCGCTGCCGACCTCGACAACGGAGCAATGCAGTTCGGCCAGCGCTGCGCGGAGGGCCTGCGCCATGGCCACGCCTTCGCCGCTTCCGAGTTTCAGCAGCCATTCGTCGGGTCCGAGCCAGATCAGTTGGCGCGCACCCTCGACGCTGGCGCTGTTGGCGACGACCGGAAGTGCCAGACCACAGGCCGAGAGGACACCCACCACAAAGAGGCTGTCGCTCGCGTCGCCGCGCAGGTTGATCATGTCGATGAAGGGTACTTCAGCCAGCGTGCAGGCGCGGCCATCGACGCTCAGCTCGCGGCTGACGCTGCGGCCCAGCCCGATCAGCGGGCTTTCAAGAACCAGTTCAGTCATTGTGATGCTTCCCTTCCGGGTCATAGAACACCGGACTGCAGACCGTGGCAGCGACGTAGCGGCCATCGGCCAGCGGGGCGTAGACTTTCTGCCCCATTCGCTGCCGGCCCGAGCGCAGCAGCGCCAAGGCGATCGGATGCCCCAGGGTCGGGCTGCAATAACTGGAGGTGACGTGGCCAAGCATCGGCACCGGCCGCGCTAGTCGTGCTGTAGCCTGCGCCAGCTCGGTGAGCTGCGCGCCTTCGGGCAACACCGTCTTTCCGTCGTCGCTTAACAGGCCCACCAGATGTTTTCGGTCGGTCCTGGCCGTGTCGCTCCGGCTAAGCGAGCGCCGCCCCAGGAAATCCTTGTTTTTGGCCACCATGCCCGACAGACCCAGGTCGATCGGCGTGACCGAGCCGTCGGTGTCCTGCCCGACGATGATGTAGCCCTTCTCGGCGCGCAGCACGTGCATGGTCTCGGTGCCGTAGCGCGTGATGTCGAACTCGGCGCCGGCCTGCATCAGGGCTTTCCAGACGAACGCGCCCAGGTTCGAGGGCACATTGACCTCGAACGACAGTTCGCCCGAGAAACTGATGCGCATGATGCGCGCCTTGACGCCGGCCACGGTGCCGTCACGCCAGCTCATGAAGGGGAAAGCCTGCGCCGACAGGTCCACGTCATTGCAGAGTTTTTGCAGCACGGCGCGGCTTTTCGGGCCGACCACAGCAAAGGTGGACCACTGGTCGGTGACGCTGGTCATGTAGACCTTCATCTCGGGCCATTCAGTCTGCACCCAGCGCTCCATCCAGCCCAGCACGCGGGCCGCGCCGCCGGTGGTGGTGGTCATCAGGAAATGGTTCGGCCCCAGCCTTGCCGTGACACCGTCGTCAAACACCATGCCGTTTTCATCGAGCATCAGGCCGTAGCGGCACTTGCCCACTTCGAGCTTGAGCCAGGGGTTGGTGTAGATCCAGTTCAGCAGCTTCGCCGCGTCCGGGCCCTGGATGTCGATCTTGCCCAGCGTCGAGCCGTCCATGATGGCGACGCCACGGCGCGCCGCCAGCACCTCGCGCTGCACCGCCTGCGGCAGCTCTTCGTCGTCGCGTGGAAAGTACCAGGGCCGCTTCCACTGGCCGACATCCTCGAACCGCGCCCCCGCCGCCACATGCAACTGATGCGGGCTGGTGAAACGCGCCGGGTCGAACAGTTCGCCCCGGTCCAACCCGGCCAGCGTGCCAAACGTGATGGGAATGTAGTTCGGCCGAAAGGTGGTGGTGCCAACGTCGGCGATTCGCTTGCCCATGGCACGCGCTGCCAGCGCCATGCCATTGATATTGCCGAGCTTGCCCTGATCCGTGCCGAAGCCCAGTGCCGTGTAGCGCTTGATGTGCTCGATCGACTCAAAGCCCTCGCGCACCGCCAGCTCGATGTCGCCGGCCGACACATCGTTCTGCAGATCGACGAAGGCCTTGGCGCGGCGTGACACCGGCTGATCGGTCTCGGCGATCCAGAACGGCGTGATGCCTTCGACCGCAGGCTCGACCACCTGGTAGCTTGACGCATGGGCCGTAAAACCGCTGCGGTGCGCCGCCTGCGCGCCTGCCGCGCTGGCGGCGACCAGAGTTCCGTGCAAGGTCCAACTGCCGCGGCAGGCGCCGACGCTGAACTGGTTGGTCGCCGCCGCCACCGGCTCGAAGCAGCATTGCGCCTCGCTCCAGCGCGGCCGGCCACCGGCTTGGGAATACAGATGCAGCGCTGGGTTCCAGCCACCTGCCATGCCAATGGCGTCGCAGGGAAGGTCACGCAACTCGCCGCTGGCGCGGCCGCCGATCAACTGGCGCACGGTCAATGACCGGACTCCGGCGGTGCCGCTGGCTTGCACCGGTGCGAAGCCGCGCAGCACGGCAACACCGGCCTGGTAAGCGCGCTGCGCCAGGCCTCCGGCGACCGAGATGCCGCCGCGCACGTCGACCACCGTCACCTGGGCGCCGGCGCGTTTCAGGATCAGCGCGTCGCCGTAGGCGCTGTCGTTGTTGGTGGCAAGAACGATGTTGCTGCCGGCGCAGACCCCATACAACTCGGCGTAGTCGGCCAGCGCCGAGGACAACATGACACCGGGCAGGTCGTTGTTGCCAAACACCATGGGCCGTTCATGCGCCCCGGTGGCCAGCACGACCTGCGCCGCGCGCACGCGCCAAAGCCGTTCACGGAAACCCCTGCGCTCGCTCTCGGGCAGATGGTCGGTCAGCAACTCGCGCAACGTCAGGAAATTGTGGTCGTGGTAGCCGAACACGACCGTGCGTCGCAGGATGCGAACCTCGGGCATGGCGGCGAGTTCACGCTCCACCGCCTCGACCCATTGCGCTGCTGGCAGACCATCGATGCTGCTGTGCAGGCGACGCGCGCAGCCACCGAGTTGCGGCTGCAATTCAACCAGCACGACGCGCGCGCCACTCCTTCCGGCGGCCAGCGCTGCGGCCAGTCCTGCCACGCCAGCGCCGGCCACCAGCAGGTCGCAGTGCAGGTTCTGCGGCACATAGCGGTCCTGGTCCGCCTCGGTCGGCGCGGCGCCCAGGCCGCCGGCGTCGCGGATGAATTTCTCATACCAGAGCCAGGCCCTGGCTGGCCACATGAAGGTCTTGTAATAAAAGCCGGCCGGAAACAGTGGCGCGAACCAGCGGTTGATGCTGAGCAGGTATTTCGCCGGATTCGGCCAGGGATTCACGCTGTCAGCGATCAGTCCCTGGTACAGCTCGACCTCGGGCATTTTTGCGTTGGGGATGGTGCCAGCGCCAGTCCCGATTTGCACCAGCGCCGAAGGCTCTTCCACGCCGCAAGTGACAACGCCGCGTGGACGGTGGTACTTCCAGGACCGCGACAGCACCATCTGGCCAGAGGCCAGCACGGCTGAAGCCAGGGTGTCGCCGGCAAAGCCGTTGCAGGTCTGCCCGTTGAATTGAAAACTGATGGGACGCGAGCGGTCCAGCCGCGAGCCCATGGAGGCCACGCGAAACCCGGTCACGATGCGCCACCGCCTGTGTCCGGGTTTTCGCCCGGCTTGTAAACCCGAGTGAACTGGTAGCTGACGGTATCGCGCTCGGCATTGAACCAGCGCCGGCAGCCCATGGCGTGCAGCCACTGCTCGCGGTGCAGGCCTTTCGGGTTGTTGCGCATGAACAGATAGTCGCCCCACTGCTCGTCGCTCAGGGCGTCACAGTCCAGCGGCCGCACGATATGGGCCTGGCCACCGCAACTGAATTCACTTTCCGCGCGGGGCCCGCACCAGGGGCAGGTGATTTGCAGCATGTTCTTCAGGGACTAATGCGCGACGCCAGCCGCACCATGTTCGTCGATCAGGTGCCCGGTATAGAAGCGGTTCAGGTCAAAGGCAGCGTTCAGGGCGTGCGGGCGGTCCTGCGCCATGGTGTGCGCGAACACCCAGCCGGAACCCGGCGTGGCCTTGAAGCCGCCGGTGCCCCAGCCGCAGTTGAAGTACAGGCCCTTCACATGGGTCTTGCTGATGATCGGGCAGGCATCCGGTGCCACATCGACGATGCCGGCCCACTGGCGGTTCATGCGCACGCGGCGAAAGATCGGAAACATTTCGCAGATCGCTCCCAGCGTGTGTTCGACCACCGGAAAACTGCCGCGCTGGCCGTAGCCGATGTAGCCGTCGATGCCGGCGCCAATCACCAGGTCGCCCTTGTCGGACTGGCTGACATAGGCATGGATGGCGTTGGACATGACCACCGTGTGCAGCACAGGTTTGAGCGGTTCCGACACCAGCGCCTGCAGCGGGTGGCTCTCCAGCGGCAACCGGATGCCAGCCAGATCCGCCAGCACCGTGCTGTGACCGGCCGAGACGATGCCGACCTTGCGGCTGGCAATGGCGCCGCGGCTGGTCTCGACGCCGATCACCTGGTCGCCGTCACGCCGGATGCCGGTGACCTCGCAGTTTTGGATGATGTCCACGCCCAGCGCGTCGGCAGCACGGGCAAAGCCCCAGGCGATCGCGTCGTGCCGCGCCACACCGCCACGCGGCTGGAACGAAGCGCCCAGCACCGGATAGCGCAGGCTGGCCGAGGTGTTCATGATCGGCACCATCTGCTTGATCTGCCGCGGGTTCAGCACCACGCCATCGACGCCGTTCAGCCGGTTCGCATTGACGCGGCGCTGGATGTCGCGCATGTCCTGCAGTGAATGGCCGACGTTCAACACGCCGCGCTGGCTGAACATCATGTTGTAGTTCAGCTCCTGCGACAGGCCTTCCCACAGTTGCAGCGCCTTTTCGTACAAATGAGTCGAATCGTCCCACAGGTAGTTGGAGCGCACGATGGTGGTGTTGCGCGCCGTGTTGCCGCCGCCGAGCCAGCCGCGCTCGATCACGGCGATGTTGCGTAGGCCGTGTTCCTTGGCCAGGTAGTAGGCGCTGGCCAGGCCATGTCCGCCGCCACCGACGATCAGCGCGTCATAGCTGCTCTGCGGCGCCGGGCTGCGCCACTGCTTCTGCCAGTTCTCGTGATACGACAGCGCGTTGCGCGCCAGCGAAAAAATGGAGAAGCGGCTCATGTCTGGCTCAGTGCCTCTAACATTCGATGACGTTCACGGCCAAGCCGCCGCGGCTGGTTTCCTTGTACTTGGTCATCATGTCGCGTCCGGTGTCGCGCATGGTCTTGATCACCTTGTCGAGCGACACGTAATGCGTGCCGTCGCCGCGCAGCGCCATCCGCGCGGCGTTCAGCGCCTTCACCGACCCCATCGCGTTGCGCTCGATGCATGGGATCTGCACGCGCCCGCCGACCGGGTCGCAGGTCAGGCCCAGGTTGTGCTCCATGCCGATTTCAGCCGCGTTCTCCACCTGCTCAGGCGTGCCGCCCTGCACTGCGGCCAGCGCGCCCGCCGCCATCGAGCAGGCCACGCCGACCTCGCCCTGGCAACCGACCTCGGCGCCGCTGATCGAGGCGTTCTGCTTGTACAGCAGGCCAATCGCGCCGGCCGTCAGCAGGAAGTCGCGCATGCCCTGCGCCGTTGCGCCGCTGCAGAAGCGCTCGTAGTAATGCATGACCGCCGGGATGATGCCGGCCGCACCATTGGTTGGCGCTGTCACGACGCGGCCGCCGGCAGCGTTCTCCTCATTCACCGCCATCGCGTAAACGTTGACGAAGTCGAGAATGCTCAAGGGGTCGCGCAGCGACTGCTCGGGCCACGCGCTTAAGGCTTGATGCAGCTCGGCGGCGCGGCGTTTGACGTGCATTGGACCGGGCAGGTGGCCCTCGGTGCGGCAGCCGCGTTCGACACAGGCTTTCATGGCATCCCAGATCCGGTCCAACCCGGCGTCGATCTCCTCAGCGCTGCGCCAGGCGCGCTCGTTGCGATGCATCACCTGGGCAACGCTGAGCCCCGTCCTGCGCGTGATAGCTAGCAGTTCGTCGCCGCTGGCAAAGGGAAACTCCAGCGGCGTCGGGTCTTCCGCCAGGTGCGGATCCTCCGACGCGCTGTCGGCCTCCTCCTGCGACACCACGAAGCCCCCGCCCACCGAAAAATAGCGCCGCTCCTCAAGCAGGACGCCGGCGCTGTCGAAGGCGCTGAAACGAACGCCGTTGGAGTGAAAGGGCAGCGTCTCGCGGCGCAGGAACAGGATGTCGATCTTCTCCTTGAACGGCACGGCTTGCCGGCCGTCCACCTGCAGCATGCCTTCGCTGCGAATATGCCTGATGCGCTCGGCGATGCCGTCCGGATCGATGGTGTCGGGCTGCAGCCCTTCCAGCCCCAGCATCAGCGCGGTGTCGGTGCCATGTCCCTTGCCGGTGGCGCCCAGCGAGCCGTACAGCCGCGCCTCAATGCGCGCGATCCGCGCCAGCAGGCCAGAGTCAGCCAGCCGCCGTGCAAACATCGCAGCCGCCTTCATCGGCCCCACCGTATGCGAGGACGATGGGCCGATGCCGATCTTGAACAGTTCAAAAACGCTGATGGACATGAAGGTTCAGGTCGGGACCGGGTGGCGGCGGCACAGGGCCATGACTTTCTCGCTCACCTGCTTCTCAACAGCCGCATCGCCCAGCCGGTCCATCACGTCGCACATCAAGCCGGCCACCTCGCGGCAGCCGGCGACATCGAAGCCGCGGGTCGTGATGGCCGGCGTGCCGACGCGGATGCCGCTGGTCACGAAGGGCGACTGCGGGTCGTTCGGAACCGAATTCTTGTTCACCGTGATATGGGCGCGACCCAGCGCAGCGTCGGCATCCTTGCCGGTCAGGCCTTTGGCGATCAGGCTCACCAGCATCAGGTGGTTGTCGGTGCCGCCGGACACGATGTCGTAGCCGCGCTGCATGAAAACAGCGGCCATGGCGCGCGCGTTGTCCAGCACCTGCTGCTGGTAGGCCTTGAACTCGGGCTGCAGGGCCTCCAGAAAGGCCACCGCCTTGGCCGCGATCACATGCATCAGCGGCCCGCCCTGGGTGCCGGGGAACACCATGGAATTGAGCTTCTTCTCGATCTCGGCGTTGGCGCGGCACAGGATCAGGCCGCCGCGCGGACCGCGCAGGGTCTTGTGCGTGGTGCTGCTCACCACGTCGGCCCAGGGCAGAGGGTTCGGGTACAGGCCGGCGGCAATCAGCCCGGCCACATGCGCCATGTCGACAAACAGCAGCGCGCCAACCTTGTCGGCAATGGCGCGAAAACGCGGGAAGTCCAGATGCCGTGAATAGGCCGAAAAGCCGGCCACGATCATCTTGGGCTTGACGGCGATAGCCTGCGCTTCGAGGGCGTCATAGTCAATGCGGCCATTGGCGTCGATGCCGTACTGCTCGGCCTGGTAGAACTTGCCGGAAAAACTGACCTTGGCGCCGTGCGTCAAATGCCCGCCATGGGCCAGGCTCATGCCAAGGATGATGTCACCCGGCTGCAGCAGCGCCATATAGACCGCCAGGTTGGCGCTGGAACCCGAATGGGGCTGCACATTGGCCCAGGCCGCGCCAAACAGCTTCTTCGCCCGTTCGATCGCCAGCGCCTCGGCCACATCCACATGTTCGCAACCGCCGTAGTAGCGCTTGCCTGGGTAGCCTTCGGCATACTTGTTGGTCAGCACGCTGCCCTGGGCTTCGAGCACGCGCGGGCTGACGTAGTTCTCGGAGGCGATCAACTCCAGGTGATCCTGCTGGCGTTTCACCTCGGCAGCTATGGCCCGGCCCAGTTCGGGATCGAACTCGCTCAAGGATGACATGGAACTCATGGTGAACCTGTTGGAATGTGCGGTTGCAGCGCCGGAAAAGGCCGGAAATCCGTTCCTGCGCGGGCACTGGCCCGCAATGCCGCGATAACCAGCGAATTGTGAAGAGACGGTCAGGCGCTAGTGTACGCATTGCGACACTTGCGAATCCCGCCACGACAGTTGTTCAGGGGTAACTCCCGGCACCGCCAGACCGGGATCAACTGCTGGCGTGTGCGGACCAGCAGGCGTCGCTTGCTGACCATCGGTCACGCTGCGGGCTCTACATACTGCATCCGTTGCGACCCGCAAGAGCCGCTGCTGTGCCCTGTACCGGAGATTTCTGATGGATGACTCACAAGCCACGGCGCCGCGCTCGCGCCGCCCCGGCGGCGGGCGCGAAGCCAAGCGCGCGGCCCGCGCGGCTCGTTCTGCCGTTTCCGTGCCCTACATCACGCGCAAGATTCCGTGCTACGAGGTACTGGACGAGGAAGGCCTGCAACTCATCGAGCGCAATTGCGACACGATTCTGGAAGAGGTGGGGATCGACTTTCGCGACGACGCTGAGGCGCTGGAACTGTTCCGCGGCGCAGGCTGTGACGTGAAGGGTGAGCGGGTGCATTTCCCGCGCGGGCTGGCGCGCAAAATCGTTCAGGACAGCGCGCCGCGCGAGTTCACCCAGTACGCGCGGAATCCGGCGCACAACGTCGTGATCGGCGGCAAGAACACGGTGTTTGCACCGGCCTACGGCTCGCCATTCGTGCGGGATCTGGACAAGGGGCGCCGCTACGCCACCATCGAGGACTTCCGCAACTTCGTCAAGCTCGCCTACATGGCGATCCCGCTGCACCACTCGGGCGGCACCATCTGCGAGCCGGTCGACCTGCCAGTGAACAAGCGCCATCTCGACATGGTGTATTCGCACATGCGCTACAGCGACAAGCCTTTCATGGGCTCGGTCACGCATCCGTCGCGCGCGCAGGACACGGTGGAGATGGCGAAGATCCTGTTCGGCGACGAGTACATGGATTCGGCCACGGGACGTCCACGCACCGTCATCATCAACCTGATCAACGCCAATTCGCCGTTGACGTTTGACGAGACCATGCTGGGCGCGGCCAAGGTCTATGCGCGCAACAACCAGGCCACCATCATCACGCCCTTCATCCTGGCCGGCGCCATGTCGCCGGTCACCGTGGCCGGCACCTGCGCGCAGACGCTGGCCGAGGCACTGGCCGGCATGGCCTTTGTGCAACTCTGCAATCCTGGCGCGCCGGTGGTGCTGGGCAGCTTTGCCTCGTCCATTTCCATGCAGTCGGGCGCGCCGACCTTCGGCACGCCCGAGCCGGCGCTGGTGCTGTACGTGATGGCCGCGCTGGCGCGGCGCATGAAGGTGCCGTTTCGCTCCGGCGGCGGCCTCTGTGGATCAAAAATCGCCGACGCGCAGGCGGCGTCCGAGTCCGCCAACACGCTGCTGCCGACCTGCCTGGCCGGCGTCAACTTCGTGCTGCACACGGCGGGCTGGCTGGAGGGTGGCCTCTCCATGGGCTACGAGAAGTTCATCATGGACGTGGACCAGGCCGGCATGATGCACACGATGCTGGCCGGCGTGGATCTGTCGGAAAACGGCCAGGCGATGGACGCGATCCGAGAAGTCGGCCCGGGCAAGCATTTCCTGGGTTGCGCCCATACCCAGGCCAACTTCGAGGACGCCTTCTACCGCTCGCCGATCACCGACAACAACAGCTACGAGCAGTGGGAAGCCGAAGGCGCGAAGGACCTGGCGCAGCGCGCCAACGCGATGTGGAAAAAGCAGCTCGCCCAATACGTTGCCCCGGCGATCGACCCCGGCGTGGACGAAGGCCTGAACGACTACATGAATCGGCGCAAGGCGGCGTTTGCGGATTCCAACGTGTAACACTCCGGCGCGGCAGGATCGTACGCAGTGCCCGGCAGGGCACCAACTTTCTCCCGCATACCATAGAGAAATTAGGCAGGGAGATGGTCAGAGGTGGCCTGTTATCCTGGTGCCGTTTCTGACAGTAGATCCTCGGCAGCGGCAACAATTTCGCCATAGTGCTCATTTGCGAACCAGAGACACGTTCCGCATCGCTGGAGGCCTGCAACGGCCAGTTCACCTGGGGACGTTCAAGCCTCTGCGCATCGAAATTGCAGCTACCGATGCGCCGGCCTTCCACGGCCCGTTAACTGGCAGCGGAAGTGCTGTCTTGTAACGCACCTGCTTAAGTGCAAAGCTCGAGCGTATTTTCTCGATCCCAGGAATCGGCGCGAGTTGCTCCAGTATAAATTTCTCAAGCGCGCCAATGTCAGCGACCGCGACACGGATCAGATAATCACTATCCCCGGTCATCAGGTAACACTCCATCACTTCGTCGTGCTCCACGATGCGGCCTTCGAACTTCGCCAGCGCCTCCTTGGACTGTTCCTTGAGGCTGATCGAAATGAAGACGTTCAGACCCAGTCCAAGCGCCTTCGGATTGGTCAGTGCAACATAACGTTGAATCACACCGGATGCTTCCAGCGCTTTGACACGCATCAAACAGGGTGAAGGAGAAAGGTGCACTCTGCGTGCAAGTTCGACGTTGGTCAATGAACTGTCGGTCTGTAATTCAGCCAGGATTCTCAGGTCAACAGCATCCAGATTCATAAAGTGCTGCGTTTTCCTCATGGCCAGCATTTTATGCTTTCACGCAAAATTTTTATCCCATCTTCGGAATCAAATTTCAGTTCTAGCGGCATACAGTTGCCGTCATGACTGATCTCGGCTTGAACCGCTTTCTTGTCTCCGAACAAGCCGACATTGATCCGGTAGAAACCGAAGAGTGGCGTGATGCATTCCTCGCCCTGGTGGTCACCCATGGACCACAGCGCGCGCGCTTCATGCTCGACGCATTGGTGCGCCTGGCCCATACCGCACAAGTGGGCTGGACTCCTGAACTCATCACACCTTACGTCAATAGCATTCCGGTGGACCAGCAACCGGTTTTTCCCGGCGATCTGGCCATCGAAGAAAAACTTGCCTCGCTGATGCGGTGGAATGCACTGGCAATGGTGGCGCGTGCCAATGCGGCCTATGGCGAGCTCGGTGGTCACATCGCCAGCTATGCGAGCGCGGCCGATCTTTTTGAGGTTGGATACAACCATTACTTCCATGCACGCAATGATTCGCACGGTGGTGATCTGGTGTTCTTTCAGCCGCACAGTGCGCCCGGCGTCTATGCACGGGCGTTTCTGGAAGGCAGACTGACCGCAGCAGACCTGGCCCACTACCGCCAAGAGATCACTGCACCAGACGACGGTGCACGCGGATTATCGAGTTACCCCCATCCATGGCTCATGCCCGATTTCTGGCAGTTTCCGACCGGCTCCATGGGCCTCGGACCTATTAGCTCAATCTATCATGCCCGCTTCATGCGTTATCTCACGCATCGCAAATTGGTTGATTGCAGTGCTCGCAAGGTCTGGGGCGTGTTCGGTGATGGCGAGATGGATGAACCAGAGAGCATGAGCGCACTCACGCTGGCGTCTCGTGAAAAACTCGACAACCTGATCTGGATAGTCAATTGTAATTTGCAGCGCCTGGACGGCCCGGTGCGCGGCAATGGTCGGATCATCGACGAACTGGAAAAACTGTTTAAGGGTGCGGGCTGGAACGTTATCAAGCTGGTCTGGGGCAGCGACTGGGATGGACTTTTCGCACGCGACGTCACGGGAGCGCTCGTTCGCGCGTTTGCCGATACGGTCGATGGCCAGATGCAAACCTTCGCAGCTAAGGACGGCCGCTTCAACCGCGACAACTTTTTCGGCCAGAACCCGGAACTCGCGAGTCTGGCGCAAGGGATGACGGACGAGCAAATCGACCGCCTGAAGCGGGGCGGCCATGACATTGTGAAGATTTACGCGGTGTATGCGGCGGCTGCCAAACACAGCGACCAGCCAACGGTGATTCTTGCCCACACCAAGAAGGGATATGGCATGGGCCAGGCCGGCCAAGGCAAGATGACCACGCACAGCCAGAAAAAGCTGGACGAGACAGCACTCATAGAGTTTCGCAATCGTTTCAACTTGCCGTTGACCGATGCGCAAGCCACGAACCTGGAGTTCTTCAAACCGGCGGAAGACAGTGCTGAGATGCGATACATGCATCAGCAACGCGCCAAGCTGGGCGGTTACCTGCCCAAGAGGCAGGTTGCCTCGCAGGCATTGCCCGTGCCTACTATCAATTCGTACGCAGCGTTCGCGCTGGCCTCTGCGGGCAAGGAGATGTCCACCACGATGGCCTTTGTGCGTCTTCTGGGCAATCTGCTCAAGGACAAGGAGTTGGGCCCACGGGTGGTTCCAATCGTGGCCGATGAGGCACGCACCTTTGGCATGGCCCCCCTGTTCAAGCAGGTCGGCATCTACTCCAGTGTGGGACAGCGCTACGAACCCGAGGACATCGGCTCGTTGTTGAGTTACCGCGAGGCGTTGGATGGCCAGATCTTGGAGGAAGGCATCAGTGAGGCCGGTGCGATTGCCAGTTGGACAGCGGCAGCAACCAGTTACAGCGTGCATGGTTTCCAGATGCTGCCGTTCTACATCTATTACTCGATGTTCGGCTTCCAGCGCGTAGGAGATGCCATCTGGGCCGCTGCTGACCAGCGTTCACGCGGCTTTCTTATGGGGGCGACATCGGGCCGGACCACACTGGGCGGCGAGGGCTTGCAGCACCAGGACGGTTCTAGCCACTTGGTAGCTGCCACCATTCCAAATTGCCGGGCGTACGACCCCGCGTTTGCCAGTGAAATGGCAGTCATCATCGACCGCGGCATCCACGAAATGGTGACAGAGCAAAAGGACGTTTTCTACTACGTCACTCTGATGAACGAAAACTACGCCCAGCCGGACCTTCCTGCTGGTGCCGAGTCTGGTGTGATTCGGGGCTGCTACAAGGTTGCCAGTTTGGAGGGTACCCCCAACGCAGGCACCGGCATAGAGGAATCGCCACACGTGACTTTGATGGGGTCGGGCGCCATCCTGACCGAGGTGCTCAAGGCTGCAGGGCAACTTGCGCAGCAGGGCATCGCCTCGGACGTTTTCAGCGTCACAAGCTGGAGCGAACTGGCGCGTGACGGCATGGCATGCGAACAACGTGCGCTTGCTGGAGAACAGCGGACGAGCGTACCGTACGTTACCGATCAGCTGTCCGCCAGCCAGGGGCCGGTGATCGCCGCTACGGACTACGTACGAGCCGTGCCTGAGAGTATTCGTGCTTTCATACCGGATGGGAGGCGCTTCGTCACCCTGGGAACGGACGGCTTCGGCCGGAGTGATACGCGTGCCGCGCTGCGCAAATTTTTCGGAGTGGATGCGGCCAGCATCGTTCAGGTGGCGCTGAATCAAATCTGGTAGAAGTTCTTATTGCGGCGTCTTTGCAGACGCCAATTTGTAAATCGCCTCCTGCCGGGATCTTCGTGTCTGTCGTCATGGGGAGCCTCTGCGTGGCAAGCGATTCCATCCACCGCGAACCAAAGAATGGACTACAATTGAGTACACATTTGTAGACCGAGGTACAGCATGGACTACGTCACCGTGCGCGAATTGCGCGCCGAATCCGGCAAGATATGGGACCGCGTCGAAGCCGGCGAAGAGATCGTCATCACGCGCAACGGGAAGCCCTTTGCGCTGTTGCTGCACACAGAGCCGAGCGAGGTGGAAGCCACGTTGCGGGCCTACCGCGCATCGCGATTTGGGATCGTGCTCGACCGCATCCACACCCACGTGAAAATGCATGGACTGGATCGGATCACGGACAAGGAGATCGAGGCCGAGATCGCCGCCGTGCGCAAGGAGCGCGCCGCGAAAACCACGCTGAAACCCAGCACCAATGCCAAGCCGCGCCGTCGTTGACACCAACGTGTTTGTCTCGGCGCTGCTCAAGCCAGGAAGCTTGCCGGATGCCGTCGCGCAAGCCATTCGCCGCAACGTGCTTGTCCCGGTCGTGTGCGCCGAAATCATCGAAGAGTACGAAGCCGTGCTGCGCCGGCCACGCCTGGGCTTGCCCGAGCAGGAAGTGGCCGATCTGCTTGGACTGCTGCAAGCGCAGGCGCAATGGGTCCACATAACACCGTACCCGCCCGCCCTGAAAGTCCCCGACCCGAGCGACTGGCCCTTCATCGCCACCGCGCTCGCCGCAGACTGCGCCGTGATCACGGGCAACGCGAAGCACTTTCCGAAGCGGCTGGGGGCGGGGGTCATGACGGTGAGAGAGTGGGTGGATCAAGCCGGCGGCTTGTCAGCGGCAAAGCGGTAAAAACAAGCCGCCGCCCAAGTGGCGCGTGCGGCCGAGAAGCAGTGGTCCCGGCAACGCGACCGCGAAGTGAAGCCTCAGCCGTCCGGCCAGGCCGCCGCGAGGGCCTTCTGTCAGCGAGACAACGACCACATCCACAGGCTCCGGCCCAAGTGGCGCGCCAGTTCTTGGCGCAGGTCTTGTATCAAAGCCTCGTCAGGTGGCATCCGTTTTGGGTGGCGGGTCGGGTGGTAGTCGGTGGCGCTCTCCCACACGGCCGACTGTCCCAGCAGACGCTGCGAGACCGAATCCGTCACAGCGCGCTGCAACTGCAACGCACCTGCCGCGTCGGCACGCAAGATATCAAGGCCGTCCAGCGCAGTGTCCAGGATGGACAGATGTCGGCGTTCTTGCTGGGAGGGCTGCATCTCCCTACCCAGGCGGTGCGGCGCGAGCAGTGGGAAGCCGAGGGCGCAAGGGACCTGGCGCAGCGCGCCAACGGAAGCTGGAAGAAGCAGCTCGCCGAATACCAGGCCCCGGCCATCGACCCCGGCGTCGACGAAGCCTTGCAGGACCACATGAAGCGGCGCAAAGCGGCGTTTGCGGATTCGAACGTGTAGGCGGAGGCTCAGGCGCGTTTGCCGCCGAACTCAGGACGGACTTTGAGTACCCTCTTGATACGCTGCAAGAGCGACCTTGCCTGGTTCAGGCACTCCTGCAATGCCGCGTCGGTGACCGGTTCGCCATCGTAGTCGGAGGCATTGCGTTGCTTTCGTAAACTGTCCAGGACGCGTAGCGTCGCATCGTCAATTCCCAGGGTATGCGCCAGGCACTGAATGGCCGTTTGGTGGTGCCCGGGCTTGCTTGTTGATGTCCTGAATCCGTGGAGATGCAGGCCGATGTCCGCAACGGTGCGAATGGTGGTGTACGCGCAGTCAAATCGGGTCCCATGGCTGTTCTGAGCGAACTCAGCATCACGTAAACGCTGCGTTGCTGAAGCCAGCAAGCGCTTGACGACATCCACCGACAGCGGAACCGGGTCAAGCTGACCGATCCCGGCGAGGTTACCCAAGTCGATCGAGCTCATGCTGGCTTCCAATCAGAAACAGCTTTGGCTTCGACACCACATCGAGTACGAAGGGCGACTTTGTCTTGAGACTGGCTTGCCATTCCGCGACTGCGAAAACCTTGGGGTTGATGTCACGGTGCAGCGTGGTCTGTGCCTCGTACAAAAGACCTACCGCCTCACCAAACGCCAGCTGGCCGATGATGATGACATCCACGTCACTATTTGAAGTTTCGCTCGACCGCGCCACGGATCCGAAAACAAACGCGACGGTGATGCGGTCCAAAGCAGAACTCAAGGCAGCTTTGAGCACATCCGCCAAGCCAATTGTCTTTCGCAACAAAGCGCTCAGTTCCGGGAATACCGGGTGCTGTTGATTGGCCGAGAATTGAACCTGATTGCCGACGCGATGCTGGTCAAGCAGCCCAGCCTTGTGCAAGCGGTCAAGCTCCTTGCTCATGGTCCCGGCCACCGTATTTGTCAACCTGGCAATCTCGCGCACATGCAGCCGCCGCTGCGGTTGCGACAACAACAACGCAAGCGCCTTTCTCCTGTACTGCAGAGGAAAAAGCAAATCCGAGGCCGAAAGAATCGTTTCCTTCACGGCTACGATTGTAGCTTTACAGAGAACATTTTAGATGCCGGTTCGGCAGCTACTGGCAAGCGCTTGCCGGTTTCGCGGTGACGCCAGCCACCGGGCCGGGCACCGTCACGGCGCGCCGGTCGCGCGATACGATTCCGGCCGGCGGTCCCGGTAGAACTGCCAGGCGTTGCGCACCTCGCGCAGCACATCCAGGTCGAGGTCGCGCACGACGATTTCACTCTGATCCGTGCTGGCGACGACGCCGACGAAGTTGCCGCGTGGATCGACGAAGTAGCTCGACCCGTAGAAGGTCACGGCGAGGTCCCCGAACTCCTGCCGCTCGTTGCCGATGCGGTTGTTGGCGCCGATGAAGTACTGGTTGGCCGCCGCGGCGGCCGGCTGCTCCAGTTCCCAGAGTCGGTTCGACAGCCCGGGCTTGGTGGCCGAAGGATTAAAGACGATCTGCGCGCCGCCCAGGCCAAGCTCACGCCAGCCTTCAGGGAAATGCCGGTCGTAACAGATATAGACGCCGACCTTGCCGACCGCGGTGTCGAACACCGGGTAGCCGAGATTGCCGGGGCGAAAGTAGAACTTCTCCCAGAACTGCGGCAGGTTCGGTATGTGGCTCTTGCGGTACTTGCCGAGCAGGCGGCCATCGGCGTCGATCACCGCCGCCGTGTTGTAGTACAGCCCGGGCATTTCTTCCTCGTAGATCGGCAGCACGACGACGAGCTTCAGTTCCCGCGCCAGCTGCTGGAACCGCTCGACCGTCGGGCCCGGGATCGTCTCCGCATAGGCGTAGTACTTGGGATCCTCGACGATCCCGAAGTAGGGCCCGTAGAACAGCTCCTGAAAGCAGATGATGCCGGCGCCCTGCGCAGCCGCATCGCGCGCGAACTGCTCATGTTTGGCGATCATCGACTCCTTGTCGCCGGTCCATGTGGTCTGGGTGATTGCTGCGCGAACTATTGCCATCGAAGACTCCTGGTCAGGGGCTCAAGTATCCCGCAGCGAACCGGTTTGGTAAACAAGCTTGCTCGCAACGCGCACTTCCGCGCCTGGTGTACTTGAGGTGCGTTACCTTGGGCGCGGCCACTGTGCGCACCAGGCCGCGAGGTACTGCCGTGCGGCGTTTGCGCCGGTCTGGCGTTACCATGGCCCATCCCTATGAGCGCAACAGTCTCCAACGTGCTTTTTCTCTGCACCGGAAACTCCGCGCGCAGCATCCTGGCCGAGGCTCAGCTCAATGCCTTGGGCCAGGGCCGATTCAAGGCGTTTTCCGCCGGCAGCCATCCGAACGGCACGGTCAACCCATTTGCCATCGAGTATTTGCGGACGGACGGCATTCCGACCGAGGGCTTGCGCAGCAAATCCTGGGACGAATTCGCCGAGCCCGGAGCGTCCATGATGGACTATGTCATCACCGTTTGCGACCAGGCCGCGGGCGAAGTTTGCCCCTACTGGCCCGGCACCCCCATCTCGGCCCACTGGGGGTTGGCCGACCCGGCTGCCGTGCAAGGCAGCGACGCCGACAAGCGCCTGGCCTTTGCTGAAGCCGCGGCCGTGCTGCGCAGGCGCATCCAACTTTTCATCGCCTTGCCTGCCGCCACGCTGGACGGCATCGGCCTCAAGGCCAGGCTGGACGATATCGGAAAAACGGCATGACTGCGGTGCACCGACCTGCGCTAGTCGCCGAATTTGTCGGCACCGCCCTGCTGTTGGCCACGGTGGTGGGTTCGGGAATCATGGGTGAGAGGCTCTCGGGCGGGAACGTCGCCATCGCACTGCTGGCGAACTCGCTGGCCACCGGCGCCGTCCTGTTCGCGCTGATCACCGCGTTCGGCTCCGTTTCGGGCGCTCATTTCAATCCCTTGGTGACCCTGTCTGAACTGGCGCTTGGGCGCTGCAGCATGAAGCAGGCCTTGCTCTATCTGCTGATGCAACTGCTGGGTGCCGTGGCCGGCGTGATGGCGGCGCACCATATGTTCGAGCTGCCCCTGCTGATGGCGTCGGCTCATGCGCGCGCGGGAAGCCATCAGTGGTGGAGCGAAGTGCTCGCCTCGTTTGGGCTGCTCACCGTCATCCTTCACGTGGCGAGGAGCCGGCCGCAGCTGGTCGCTGCTGCCGTCGGTTGCTACATCACGGCAGCGTACTGGTTCACAGCATCCACCTCCTTCGCCAATCCTGCCGTCACCATTGCACGCGCCATGACCGACACCTTCTCGGGCATCAGGCCAGAGGATGTGCCGGGTTTCCTCCTCAGCCAGTTGGTCGGTGGCGGATTGGCCTTGGCCCTGTTTCGCTGGATGGACCGGCCTGAAGCACGGCCTTGACCGTTGCCGGGACGGTCATGTCGGGAACGAGATTGTCATTGACCCTGCGCGACCGCGCACCGAGGCTCAGGCCGTTGCCGCTGTAGCTGCCGCGGCGCGCTTGGCCAGCACCTCGTCCAGCCAATCGATGCGCATTTCGGGCACGGCGGTGATGAGCTTCTGGGTGTACGCGTGCTCCGGGTTGTCGAAGATCTTGTCGGTCAGGTCGAAAGCGACGAACTGGCCCTGCAGCATCACCACGGTACGGTGCGCAATGCGGTGCACCACGTCCAGATCGTGCGTGATCAGGACATAGGACAGACCCAGCTCGGACTGCAGTTTGCGCAGCAGGGTCAGTATTTCTTCCGCCACCAGGGGATCCAGCGCCGACGTCGGCTCATCCAGGATGATCAGATCCGGCTTGGCAGCCAGCGCGCGCCCAACGCAGACGCGCTGCTTTTGCCCGCCAGAGAGCGCGCCCGGCCGCCGCTGCAGAAAGTCCACGGGCAGTTCCACCAGCGCCATCAGTTCCTTGGCCCGCGCCAGGACTTCGTTGCGACCCGCTCCGAAGTAGAACTGCACCGGGCGACCGACGATGTCGAGCACGGTCTGCCGCGGGTTGATCGCCACGTCGGGTATTTGATAGACCAGTTGGATGCGGCGCTTGAGTTCCTTGTCGCGCGCCTTCAGGGTCGCCGGCAGAGGCTTGCCCTGGAACACAATCTCGCCGCTCCGGGGTGGCAGCAACCCCGTCACCACCCGCGCCAGCGTGGACTTGCCCGAGCCGGATTCGCCCACCACCGCCACGGTTTCGCCCCGCTTGACGTCGAGCGACACGCCTTTGATGACGTGAAAGGCGCCGTAATAAGCTTGGCAGTCCTTGATCGACAGGACGGTTTCGTCAGGCTTGACAGTGGCGTTGACGGCGCGCTCGCTGGCGGCCGCTCCGCGCACCGCGACCAGGCGTGCCGTGTAGTCCTGCTTGGCATGGTGCAGGATTTGATCAGTTAAACCTTCCTCCACCTCCTTGCCGTGCCGCAATACCTTGATGCGGTCGGCCACCTGCGCCACCACGGCCAGGTCGTGCGTGATGTAGAGCGCGGCCGTGCCGTATTCCCTGATCAGGGACTTGAGCAGGATCAGAACCTCGATTTGTGTCGTTACATCAAGCGCGGTGGTGGGTTCGTCCAGCACCAGCACGTCGGGCCGGCAGGACATCGCCATGGCGGCCATGGCACGCTGCAACTGGCCACCCGAAACCTGGTGCGGGTAGCGTTCGCCAAAGCTCTCCGGATCGGGCATAGGCCATCGCGGCCAGACCGATGGTCGACTTGCCGGCTCCGCTCTCACCAATCAGTCCGAGCACCTCGCCTTGCCTGAGATCGAGGTCGACGTTGTCAACGATCACGTTGCCGGCGATGCTCTCCAGGCGCAGGCCCCGGATTTGAAGAATGATCTGATCGCTCATGGCAGGGCTTTCACAGTTCGGCCTGCGCGCCAGACGGACGCGAATCGATCGACAGCATCCAGTCCACCACCAGATTGACCGAGACCGTCAGCAGGGCGATGGTGGCGGCCGGGTAGATCGGCGCCATCATGCCGAAATTGATTGCGGCGGCGTTTTCGCGCACCATGCCGCCCAGGTCGGCGTAAGGCGGCTGGATGCCCAGGCCCAGGAACGACAGGCCGGCGATGAACAGGAAATTGAAGCAAAAGCGCAGGCCGAATTCGGATATCAGCGGGACCCAGGCGTTGGGCAGGATCTCGCGGCTGATCACCCACCACTGACCCTCGCCGCGCAAGCGTGCCGCCTCGACATACTCCATCACCGACAGATTCATGCCCAGGGCCCGCGCCAGGCGAAAGACACGGATGGAGTCGAGCACGGCGATGGTGAGGATCAGCACCGGGATGCTGGAGCCGAATACGCCCAGGATGATGAGGGCGAAGATCAGGCTGGGAATGGACAGCATGACGTCCACCAGGCGGGTGAAGAAGATATCCAACCGGCGCGCCAAGCGCGAGCCAAAAGGCCGAAACATGCGAGGGCAAAAACGAGCCTCTTGGTCATGACAACCCCAGACCCTTGGCGCCCCGTATCAATACATTCCCTTAGGCAGTTTCTGGATAAAAAACGGAGGATGGCGCAGCAATGTCGGCTTCTCATCCACTTAGGTCACGCCTGAATCATTCATGCTGTCGAAATGCGCGCAGAAGCTCGCGCGGCTCAATCCGGCCGGGATGCCTCAGGCCAGCACCGGGTAGCCCAACTCAATCGCCTCGCGTTCCATGTCCAGCACCGCCTGATAGTGGGCCAAAGTTGTTGGCTCGATCGAGACGATGGCAAGCGGCCGCATCAGATCGGGGCGCTCGGCAGGCAGTTCAAGCAGCGCGCGCCTGAGCTCCTTCAGCCTGGGCTCGCTCAAGTGTATTGACGCAATGAAAGGCAGGCCGGGCGCATGAGCAGTGACATGCAGAACACGCAACCCGGCGACCCGATCCGGCGCGTCGCGCAAGACGTAGCCATAGTGGACACAATCGACGCAGGCGACGTCGGCTTCACGGCGCTGCAATGCGGCCAGGCTTTCCCGATGCCCGCCCGTTGCGCGCGCCGAGCCGAAAAAACGTCCGGCACGCGCCAATGGCGCGACGCTGTGGCGCAATGCGTTCATGCCGCTGTGCGAGTCCGGCCCGTTGTACAGAGCGCGCTTGCCGCGCAGGTCTTCCAGGCTGTGCAGCCCGCTGTCCTGCTGCACCAGCAGCAGACTGGAGTAACGCATACCGTCGCAATAGGCATGACTGAACACAGGGGTTCCGACGACATGGACCCTTGAGGCAAGCGAAGTGACCAGCGGGTAACCGCAGGTCTGCCCCAACAGCAGGTTAGGCGCGGCCCAGAACGCCGCCAGGTCCTCGACCTGCCGGTAGATCTCAAAGTCCTCGGTCCAGCCGCGTTGCCGCAACTTCGTCACCAGTGCCTCCAGCAATCGGCCCCAGGCCTGCGCCAGGTCATCCGTCACGTGGTACATGCGGACGCCGAGCCGCCAAGGTCCCGCAACAGTCATGGCGCCTTCCGATCCACCAGGCCTGGATGCGCCGGCGCGTCAATGGGACGCAAGCCAAAGCGCCAGGCCAGCTCGGCATAACCGCCAAAACGAAATCCGGCGCAACGCGAAAAGTAGGCGTCCCGATGCGGCCAATAGGCCTTCGGCAGCAGGTACCAGGCCAAACCTGGCATGTCGTGGTGCACCAGATGAAAGTTGTTGTTCAGGTAGAGCAGACGCATCGGCCAGGTTGACTCATTGATGGCGATTCGATGTTTGCAGTCGGCGGTGGCCCGATGCTCAAAGTAAGAGCGCACCATGGCAATCGCCAGCGCCGGGTAAGCGACGCCGAGCAGGTAATGCAGGGGATGGATGCCAGCCACTTGCTGCACGCCCCACAACATCAGCACGGTGAGAGCGCCGTGCGTGAGCCACATCGGGACAAGATGGTAGTCGCCACGGCGCAGCTGACCTATGGCCTCGGACGCAATGGCATGGATCGACAGCGCCGGCCCAAAGGCAAAGCGGCCCCAGAAGCTCAGGCGCGAGCGGTACAGCCAGCGCCAGATCGGGCCGCTCTGTTCCCAGCGCTCGGCTGAAACATAGTTGGTCTCCGGGTCAATCCCGGGCAGGGTCAGGTTCTCGTCCTTATGGTGGTGCAGGTGCGTTTCGACGTAAAGGGTGTAGGGAAACCAGACCGCAAACGGCGCGTAGCCAAGCAATTTGTTGAGCCAAGGCTTCGCAGTCGGGTGCCCGTGCACCAGCTCGTGCTGCACCGACATGAACCAGGCGCTGGTCAACGCCAGAAGCACGGTTGCCAGGGCCAGACCCAAGGTCTGATGCAGGTACAGGATGCCGCCCCAGGCGCTGTAAACAGCAATCAGAACGACCCATGTCGGCCATTCGCTGCGCGCCGTGAAGGTTTGCAGCAGCGCTTCGATACGCTGCTTCTGCTCGGGGTTAAGGTATTCCGCCATGTTCCCTGTCAAATGTTGGGCGCTGACCGATCAAGGACCATGTCTGGCCCACCTCGCGGCTCACGCCGGGCGGGATGATAACGCTTGCGTGGTGTCGCAGTATCCGCCTGTGAAGTTTGGGCGCGCGACGACATTACCCAGCGGCGGCCGCCTCCGCCTCCTGCAGCGCGCGCCACATCACTTTGCCGCTGCCGCTCTTGGGCAGGGCGTCGACAAACTGCACCAGGCGCGGCGCCTTGTAAACCGCCATGTGCTCGCGGCACCAGGCCACAATGTCCGGCTCGCTGACCTGTCCCCTGAACGACTGGCGCAACACGACGACGGCCTTCACGCTCTCGCCTCGGTAGGTATCCTTGCAGGCGATGACACAGGCCTCCTGGATCGCCGGATGCTTGAACATCAGCGCTTCCACCTCGGCCGGCCAGACCTTGAAACCGCTGGCGTTAATCATCCGCTTCAAGCGGTCAGTCAGGAAGAAGTAGCCCTCCTCGTCCACCCAGCCGAGGTCACCCGAACGAAAAAAACGTTTGCCATCGAGCTCGATAAAGGCCGCGGCAGTCGCCTCGGGGCGCTTCCAGTAGCCCTGGAAGATCTGCGGGCCGTTCATGATGATCTCGCCCTGCTCCCCCTGCGCCACCTCCTGCAGGCTGTCCGGGTCGATGACGCGCGAATCGACGCCAATGAACGGCACCCCCAGGCATTGCTGCTTGGGCCGGTCCGGAAAATTGCAGTGCGACGGCGCGGCCGTCTCGGTAAGACCATAGCCCTCGACATACTTCAGGCCGTAGGCGTCCTGCAGCCGCTGCGCCACCGCCTGCGGCATGGCGGCGCCACCGCCGCCGATCTGCAACAGGCTCGACAGGTCGTACTGTTCGAAATGGGGACTGGCCAGCAGGTCGATCACCATGGTCGGAATGTTGGCCCAGGAGGTGACACGCCAGCGCGAGATCAGGCGCCCAGCGAGATCCCGGTCCCAGCGCGGCATCAGGATCAGGGTGCAGCCGGCAAAGATGTTGCTGTGCATCACGCTGATCATTCCGGTAGCGTGAAACATCGGCACCACAGCCAGCGTGATGCCCTCGGGCGTCGCGTTGGACCAGTAATTTCCCGCCATGACGTTGTGCATGACGTTGGCGTGCAGGTGCATGCAGCCCTTGGGCCGGCCGGTGGTGCCGCTGGTGTAGGGCAAGATGGCCAGGTCGTGCGGACCCACCGTGAGCGGCGGCGCCGGGTCATCGGTTTGCAATGCGTCGGACCAGGCGAGGCAACTCCGCGCCTCCAGATCGGGCATCGGGTGACGCGTGCACAGCCAGTCTTTCCAGGCCGGCGGTGGCGCTTCTTCGCCGCTTGCCGCAGCATCGAAGGCATCGCTGAAATGCGTCACCACCATGGTCCGCAGCCGCTGCGCCGGTTCCAGCGCGGCACTGGCAGTGGCGAGCTCTCCTGCCAGGTCGGAGCTGGTGATGGCCACCTTGACATCCGGGTCGGTGATGTAGTGCTTGAGTTCCTCGGCCCGGTTCATCGGATTGACCGGAACCACCACGGCGTTGGCGCGCAGGATGGCAAAGTGCGCGATCACCAGTTGCGGGCAGTTCTGCATGCATAGCAGAACACGGTCGCCCTGCCGGACGCCAAGCCGGTGCAGGCAGGCGGCAAGTTTCAGGGCGTCGTGCAGCAACTCGGAGTAGCTGACAACCCGCCCGAAAAAAACCAGCGCGGCCTTGTTCGGAAAGCGCCGGGCGCTGGTCTCCAGGTTGTCCCAGAGCGAGGTTTCCGGCAGCGTGATGGCGCGCGGCAGGCGCCTGGGCCAGAACTGGTGGTGGGCTCGGGTCGGTGGCAAAACCGCCTGCAGCGGCATGCGGGTCTCATCGTTCATGAAGCGCTCTCCTTCCTGTAAGGATAGGCGAAGCGGGCAAGACGGCGGAACGCAGCGGGGCCACGGGCCGGTGTTCCCGCCAGAACTCACCTCAAAAAAGCATGAAGTAATGAAAAGAACGTATTGCACTACCGCGTAAACCCCAATTTGAATGCCACCGCACCTCGGCTAGGCTAGCGTTTGCGCCTTGGGATGCATTTCGCTTCAAGGCGGGCATCTTTGCCAACCGATCTTCATCAACGGAGCACCATCATGAAATTCACAGGAATCAAACTCGCTGCGGCGTCCCTTGCCGCGCTGGGCGGTCTGCTGGCGCTGCCGGCGCACGCGGGCAAGACACTGGACGCGATCAAGGCCAGAGGGCAGGTGGTCTGTGGCGTCAGTACCGGCCTGCCCGGTTTTTCCCAGGCTGACTCCAGCGGCAACTGGTCCGGGCTGGACGCTGACGTTTGCAAGGCGATCGCGGCGGCGACGCTGGGCGACGCGAGCAAGGTCAAATGGGTTCCGCTGACCCCCCAGGCGCGCTTCACCGCGCTGCAGTCGGGCGAGATCGACGTGTTGTCGCGCAACACCACCTTCACCCTGACGCGCGACAGTTCGCTCGGTCTGAGCATCACCGCACCGACCTATTACGACGGCCAGGGTTTCATGGTGCCGGTCAAGAGCAAGATCAAGAGCGCCAAGCAGCTCAAGGGGCAAACGGTCTGCGTGCAGTCGGGCACCACCACCGAGAAGAACCTGACCGACTTTGCCAAGGCAAACAGTCTGGGCATCAAGCCGGTGGTGTTTGAGAAGCTCGAGGCCGCCACCGGCGCCTACTTCTCGGGCCGGTGCATCGCCTACACGACGGACGCGTCGGGCTTGGCTTCGACGCGCAACAAGCAGGCCGAGAAGCCTGCTGACCATGTGATCCTGCCCGAGTTGATCTCCAAGGAGCCGCTGGGCCCGATGGTGCGCCGTGGCGACGACGAGTGGTTCGCCATTGTCAAGTGGGTGATTTATGGCCTGCTCGAAGCCGAAGAGTACGGTGTGACGCAGGACAACGTCGATCAACTCAAGACCGGCAGCCAGGACCCGGTGGTGCAACGACTGCTGGGAACGTCCGAGGACACCGGCAAGCTGCTGGGTTTGGACAAGGAGTGGATGGCCCGCGCCATCAAGGCGACCGGCAATTACGGCGAAATTTTTGAACGCAATGTGGGACCGAAGTCGCCGCTGGCCCTGCCGCGCGGCCTCAACAATCTGTGGAACAAGGGCGGCCTGATGTACGCCTACCCGATTCGCTAAGCGCTGCTTCAGCCCAAGCGTTTCAGCTACCGCCTGTGGGCTTGCTTCACAGGCGGTATTTTTCATTCGCTGGCATTTCCGCCCCGTTGGGTCGATCTTCAATAAACTGGTTTTTTCGACCATGACGACGAGCACCGCCCCCAAGAAGAAGTCTTGGTCCTGGCGCGGCCGGGCCTTCCGGGGCGTTGTCTACCAGATCGTCGCAGTGGGCTTGATCGGTCTGGCGATTTGGTTCCTGGCCAGCAACACGCTGCAGAACATGCGCGTGCGCGGCATTCAGAGCGGCTTTGACTTCCTCTCGCAGACGGCCGGTTTCGACATCGGCGAGAGCCTGTTCAATTTTGATTCCGGACAGCAGTATTGGCGCGCCTTTCTTGTCGGACTGGTCAACACGCTGCGCGTGGCCATTGTGGGCATCATCCTCACCACGCTGATCGGCGCCATGATCGGGATCGGGCGCTTTTCGCGCAACGCCCTGGTGCGCGGACTTTGCATCAGCTACGTGGAAATGTTTCGCAATGTGCCGATCCTGCTTCAGTTGCTCACCTGGTACCTGCTGCTGACGCAGCTCCTGCCGAGCGTGGACGCGGCCTGGGTGATCGGCCCGATGTTCCTCAGCAAGGGCGGTCTGAACTTTCCCGTTCCGATATGGGAGGAAGGGCACCTTTGGGCCCTGCTCGGTATGGCGGCAGGAATTTGTGCCGCTTGGATGTATCGCCGCTGGGCCATTCGCAAATTCGAGCAAACAGGGGTGGTTCGCAGCATGTTCTGGCTGCCGCTGCTGATGGTTTTGCTCGGCTGGGTCCTTGGCTGGCTGCTCGGCGGCGCACCGGGGGACCTCAATTTCCCGCATCGCGGAGATTTTTCGATCGAGCAAGGGGGCGCGCTGACCCCCGAGTTCCTTGCCGTCCTGCTCGCGCTGACGATCTATACCGCGGCGTTTGTCGCGGAGGTGGTGCGGGCCGGCATTCAGTCGGTGTCGGCAGGCCAAAGCGAGGCGGCGGCGGCGCTTGGTCTTTCCAAGGGCCAGGCAATGCGGCTGATCATGTTGCCGCAGGCGCTGCGCGTCATCATTCCGCCGATGACCAATCAGTACCTGAACTTGACCAAGAACTCGTCGCTGGCGGTGGCCATCGGTTATCCGGACGTGGTTTCCATCGCCAATACGGCATTGAACCAGACCGGCCGCGCGGTGGAATGCATTGCCATCGTCATGGCGGTCTATCTGACCACCTCGTTGGCGACATCGGCCTTCATGAACTGGTACAACGCCCGCGCGGCGATCAAAGAGCGCTAGAGGCGAGCACGACGTTCCATGACTGCCCAGACCTTTCAGCCGGTTGCCGCGCGCCGCGCCCCGATCCGCAGCGAGGGTCTGGTCGCCTGGGTCCGCGCCAACCTGTTCGGCGACTGGATGACCTCTCTGTCCACGGTCCTGATCGTCGCCTTATTGCTCTGGCTGCTGCCCTCCTTCGCCGACTGGGCGCTGTTGAAGGCGCATTGGTTGCCCGATGTCGCGGCCTGCCGTGCCGACCGAGCCGGCGCCTGCTGGGGCGTGGTGGCGGAAAAGCACCGGCTGATCATCTTTGGCCGTTTTCCGTTCGAGCAGCAATGGCGCCCGCTGGCGGCGACGCTGCTGATGGTTGGCCTGCTGGTGGCCAGTTGCATCCGCTTCTTTTGGAAGCCCTGGCTGGCCATTCTTTGGCTGGCGGTTTTGTCCGCGTTCTTCACCCTGATGTATGGCAACGTCATGGGCTTGGCGAAGGTGGAAACGGATCGCTGGGGCGGGCTGCCGCTGACCATCCTGCTGGCCTCGCTGTCGATCGTGATGGCGTTTCCGATCGCCTTGCTTGTGGCGCTGGGCCGGCGCTCGGAATTGCCGGCGATTCGAACCTTTTGCACGATCTTTGTCGAACTGGTGCGCGGCGTCCCGTTGATCACGGTGCTGTTCATGGCCTCGTTCATGTTCCCCCTGTTCATGCCGCCGGGCTTTTCGATCGACGTGCTGATCCGCGTGCTGGTCGGAATCACCCTGTTTGCCGCCGCCTACATGGCCGAAGTCATCCGCGGCGGCCTGCAGGCGATTCCCAAGGGTCAACTCGAAGCCGCCGCCAGCCTGGGACTGTCCTACTGGCAGACGCAGCGCAAGATCGTCCTGCCGCAGGCGCTGGCCATGGTGGTGCCCGGCATCATGAACAACTTCATCTCGCTGTTCAAGGACACCTCGCTGGTGACCATCGTCAGCCTGTACGAACTGACCGGCGCACTCGGCCTGGCTTTGGACTCCGATGCCGACTGGCGGCCTTACAAGATCGAAGGCTATTTGTTCATCGCTTCGATTTATTTTGTCTTCTGCTTCGCCATGTCCCGCTACAGCCTGTGGGTCGAGCGGCAAGTCAACAAAGGCAAGGCGCGCTGAGCCCGAGCCAAGGATCTGTCCATGAATCAAGCCGCCATGTCCGAACCCATCATCACGTTTGACAAGGTCAACAAGTGGTACGGCAACAACTTTCACGTGCTGCGCGATATCGACCTGCAGGTGGCCAAGGGCGAACGCATCGTCATTTGCGGCCCGTCAGGTTCGGGCAAGTCAACGCTGATCCGCTGCGTCAACCGCCTGGAAGAACACCAGCAGGGCCGGCTCGTTGTCGACGGGGTCGAAATGACCGACGACGTGAAGGCGATCGATCAGGTGCGCAAGAAGGTCGGCATGGTGTTCCAGCAGTTCAACCTTTTCCCTCATCTGACGGTGCTGGAGAACCTGACGCTGTCGCCGATGTGGGTCGGCAAGATGCCGAAGAAGGAGGCCGAGCAACGGGCCATGGCGCAACTGGAACGGGTGCGCATTGCCGAGCAGGCGCTGAAGTACCCACTGCAGCTCTCCGGTGGCCAGCAGCAGCGGGTCGCGATCGCCCGCGCCCTGTGTCTGACACCCAAGATCATGATGTTCGACGAGCCGACCTCGGCGCTGGACCCGGAAATGATCAAGGAGGTGCTCGACGTGATGATCGAGCTGGCCCAACAGGGCATGACCATGCTGTGCGTGACGCACGAGATGGGCTTTGCCAAGGCGGTGGCAAATCGCGTGATCTTCATGGACGAGGGGCAAATCGTCGAGCAGAACACACCGAACGAATTCTTCGACCACCCGCAGAACGAGCGCAGCCGCGACTTCCTGTCGAAGATCCTCAGCCATCACTGAAGCCGCGGGGCACGCACGAAGCACCCGTTTACCACGATGACCGAAGCGGCCCCATCCATCCAGGAAGGCCTCACAGATAGCTCAGCCGAGGAGCTTTTGCAGCAATTCTTCGCGCGACAGGCTGTGCGCATCGGCCACGGCAGCCAAAACTCCCGCCAAGGTGCCGACGCGCAAGGGATCGTGCAGCGGTACCGTCACATGATGCTGCACCGGATACTCACAGGTCAGTCGCGCATGGCTGCCAGACTGCCGTGTGATTCTGTAGTCGACCCTGCAAAAGCCCAGAAACCCGCATGAATCCTCACTTGTTTTAGTAAACGCGGTACACCAAATCTTTCGAGAAACGTTATGGAGAGAGT
>JBCKPH010000018.1:0-30962 GCA_038901755.1 Burkholderiaceae bacterium
ATGAGATCGCGCAGGGCAATCAGGCCGGCACGATCAAGGGTGATCTGGACGCTGGTCCGCTCTGCAGTCGGGTCCTTGGCGCCTTGCCAGATGCTCGCATTGCTGAAGCTGTAGGACCCCGCTGGGGTGTCGAGTCGGCGCACCTGCGCCACGTAGGCAAAGTCGCCGTTGTCAAATATTGGGGTTTCCATGGTGGCCCCTTCAATGGCTCAGAGCGCAGGCGGCGACCGGCTTGGATACCGGTCCGGGCTCTGACCTGGCGTCGTCAGTCTCCAGACCCTGACCCGAATCTGTCAGCGGCCGCAGCATGTGCCGGGCGATGATGCCCGTTGGGGACCAGTTGGAGACCAGTTCCCCTTCGACACGGAGTTGAGGTATTGGCCGGCCGCTGACTGTCTTGATGACGTAGGCGCCATCGCGCTGACCATAGAGGCGCAGGCGCCTCACGATCTCGACAATGACGCCGATGTTCGTGGGAATGCCCCCAGCGATGACACACAGGGTGCCGGGTTTCAGTACAGACATGATCTTGCTCCATCCCCCGCGTGCCGATGTGAATGTCGGCAGGGCGAGGCGGGGAAGGGCTCGGCAGCGCGACTTTTTACCTGGATGACGCGCCAGTAAGCAGGTCTGCAACCACGCGGTTGATCGTGAGATCAACGAGGAGAATTTTAGCAGGTGCTATGACCAGACCGCGGTGTGGGCCGATGGTGCCGGGGATCGGAATCGAACCGGTACGCCAGCCAAGTGAGGCAACGCGTCGAATTGGAAAATCTGCTTACATCCGCCGTTACATCGGCGACGAACGACACCAAGTAAAAAGCCAAGTGCTACTAATTAGATAGCTGCTTGGCTAGTGTTTATGCGGCTTGTGACTGGTGGCGCTTCACGGACTCGAACCGCGGACCTGTGGATTATGATTCCATCGCTCTAACCGACTGAGCTAAAGCGCCAGAGCGCGGAATTATAGCTGCCGCAACCGACCGTTCACGGCGCTCAGACGCCGCGACACGGCTCGTTGCTTTGCCTATTCATCGCTGAACTTCGCTTTGCGCTTGTTGACAAAGGCGTCCACGCCTTCCTTCTGGTCGGCGGTGGCGAACAGAGCGTGGAACAGGCGGCGCTCGAACATGATGCCGTCGGCCAGCGTTCCCTCAAATGCACGGTTCACGGACTCCTTGGCCGCCATCACTGCCACCTGTGAAAACTCGCCAATCGTGGCCGCTACCGCAAGAGCCTCCGGCATGAGTTTGTCAAGGGGAACGACCCGGCTTACCAGTCCGGCACGTTCTGCCTCCTGCGCGTCCATCATGCGGCCGGTCAGGATCATGTCCATCGCCTTGGCCTTGCCGATGGCGCGCGGCAGGCGCTGCGTGCCGCCCGCGCCAGGCATCACGCCGAGCTTGATTTCGGGTTGGCCAAAACGGGCATTTTCGGCGGCGATGATGATGTCACAACTCATCGCCAGTTCGCAGCCACCGCCCAGGGCGTAGCCGCTGACGGCGGCGATGACCGGCTTGCGCACCGAGCGGATCCGTTCCCAGTTGCGCGTGATGTAGTCCTGCTTGTAGGCGTCGGCAAAGCTGTAGCTTGCCATGGCCCCAATGTCGGCGCCGGCGGCAAAGGCCTTTTCGTTGCCGGTGATGATGATGCAGGCAATCGCAGGGTCCGCCGCAAAAGCGCTCAGCGCCGCGCCCATCTCGTCCATCAGCTGGTCGTTCAGCGCGTTCAACTGCTGCGGCCGGTTCAGCGTGATGATGCCAGTCCTGCCTTCGCTGCGGGAGAGGATGTGTTGGTAGCTCATTGGGATGGCTTGCGTTGCATCTGTTGGAGAGGACTATACCGAAGCGGGTGCGTCCTGGCCCACGCCGGGCCGGTGGTAAATTGCGGGTCAGGAGGCTTCCATGAGCGAACCAACCGTCTTGTACGCTGAACATGGTGCGGTGGCCGTCGTCACCTTGAACCGGCCGCAGTCTCTGAACAGTTTCACGCGTGAGATGCACCACGAACTGTGGATTGCCTTGCGCAGTGCCGAGAACAATCGCGCGATTCGCGCCATGGTGATTACCGGCGCCGGACGCGCGTTTTGCGCGGGCGCAGATCTGACCGAGTTCGATCTGACGCCCGGTCCTGATTTGATGAGCCGGGTTGATCCAGGACCGGTGATCGATCAGGCCTTCAATCCGACGGTGCGAAAACTGCAGGCCCTGCGCATGCCGACCATTGCGGCGGTGAATGGCGTGGCCGCCGGTGCCGGCGCGTCACTGGCCATGACCTGCGACATCGCCATTGCATCGCCCGCCGCAAGTTTCATCCAGGCCTTCAGCAAGATTGGCTTGGTTCCGGACGCTGGGGGAAGCTGGTTCCTGCCGCAACGCCTGGGTCTGGCGCGGGCCTTGGCACTGGCCATGACGGGCGACAAGTTGCCCGCGGCGCAGGCCAAGGAATGGGGAATGATCTGGGACGTGGCCGGCAGCGCCGAGGAGTTGATGCCCGCGGCCATGGCCCTGGCCGAGCGGTTGGCGACGATGCCGACCCGGGCCCTGGTGACCACGCGCCTACTGCTGCGCGAGAGCGGCAGCCGCGCCCTGAACCAGCAGCTTGATGTCGAGCGCGATACCCAGTCCGCCATGGGCCGCACCCAGGATTACCTCGAAGGTGTGGCGGCATTTCGCGAGAAGCGGGCCGCCCGGTTCACGGGCGAATAGTCGCGCCTCGCGGGAGCATCAGAAACACCATGCCAGAAGCGGCCGAACAAGTTGCGCAGCGCGTCGGCGACCAGATGTTCAGAGACGACCGCGCGTCACGCGAAACCATGCAGATGGAACTGCTCGAATGCAGTCCGGGACGGGCGAAGATGCGCATGCGGGTGCAGGACTTTCATCTGAACGGCCACCGCATATGCCATGGCGGCTTCATTTTCACTCTGGCCGATTCGACCTTTGCCTTTGCCTGCAACAGCCATAACCGGGTCACGGTGGCGGCCGGCTGCAGCATTGAGTTTCTCAAGGCGGCGCAACTCGACGATGTTCTGACCTGTGTCGGACAGGAGCAGACCCTGCTGGGGCGCCAGGGCATCTACGACATGTGCGTGACCAATCAACAGGGCGAAATGGTGGCGCTGGTGCGCGGCCGCAGCACGCAAATCCGGGGTACGGTGGTCGCACCATGAAAACCTTCGCACTGGAGCCGGTCGAAAAATGCTCGGTCGACGAATTGCGCGCTCTGCAGCTTGCGCGCCTGCAGGCAACCCTGCGCCATGCCTATGCCAATTCACCCGCCTACCGGGCCAAGTTCGACGCCGCGGGCGTGCACCCGCAGGACTGCCGCCAACTGTCCGATCTGGGAAGGTTTCCGTTCACGACCAAACAGGACCTGCGCAGCCACTACCCGTTTGGCATGTTTGCCGTGCCGCGCGAGCAGTGCGTGCGGATTCACGCCTCGAGCGGAACGACCGGCAAGCCAACGGTCGTCGGCTACACGCGCAACGACATCGACACCTGGGCCCATTGCGTGGCGCGCAGCATCCGTGCCTCGGGCGCCCGTCCGGGCGACCTGGTGCACATCAGTTATGGCTACGGCCTGTTTACCGGCGGACTTGGCGCGCACTATGGAGCGGAGCGCCTGGGTTTGACCGTGGTGCCCTTTGGCGGCGGCCAGACCGAGCGTCAGGTGCAGCTGATTGCCGACTTCCGCCCCGACATCATCATGGTCACGCCGAGCTACATGCTGGCGATTGCCGAGGAAATGCAACGCCAGGGCATGGATCCGGCGCTCAGTTCGCTGCGCATCGGCATTTTTGGCGCCGAACCATGGACCAACGACATGCGACAGGCGATCGAGCGACGCATGGGGCTGGATGCGGTGGACATCTATGGGCTGAGCGAGGTGATTGGCCCGGGCGTCGCCAACGAGTGCATCGAGACCAAGGACGGACCAACGATCTGGGAGGATCATTTTTACCCGGAGGTGATCGACCCGGATTCCGGTGAATTGCTGCCGGACGGCGAGCGCGGTGAACTGGTTTTTACCAGCCTGACGAAGGAGGCGCTGCCGATCATCCGTTACCGCACACGCGACCTCAGCCGTCTGCTGCCCGGGACCGCAAGAACCATGCGACGCATGGAAAAAATTACCGGACGCAGCGACGACATGATGATTGTGCGCGGCGTGAATGTGTTCCCGACGCAGATCGAGGAGCTGATCCTGAAGATTGCGGCGCTGGCGCCACACTACCAATGCGTGCTGACGCGCGCCGGGCCGCTCGACGAGCTGACGGTGCGGGTCGAAGTTGGTCGCGGTGTGGAACTTGAGTCGGATCCGGCGCGAACGGCTGCGCAACAACTGCAACGTGCCATCAAGGCCTTTGTCGGCATCAGTGCGAAGATCGACCTGCGAGCCGCAGGTGAGGTCGAGCGCAGCCAGGGCAAGGCCAAGCGTGTACTGGACCTGCGGCAGCAATCCTAGTTTTTAGCCCCTGCCGGGACCCGCTCGGTCAGCATCTTCTCAATCTGTGCGGCGGCAATGGCCCCGGGAATCCGTGAGCCGTCAGCAAAGATCATGGTCGGCGTTCCGGTAATCTTGTGCTTGCGGCCAAGCTCGACATTGCGCGTCAGCGCCGCCGTGTCGCAGGCCTGGGCCGCCGGCGGCTGCTCGCGCACCATCAGATCAAGCCAGGCCTTGGCCTTGTCGCGCGCGCACCAGACGTTCTTCGACTTCTCCACCGAGTCCGGTCCGAGGATGGGCAACAGGAAGATATGCAATGAAACATTGTCGATTTTCTGCAGATCGCGCTCGAGCCGCTTGCAGTAGCCGCAATTCGGGTCTTCAAATATCGCCACGCGACGCTTGCCGTTGCCTCGAACAATGGTGAACGAATCCTTGAACGGCAGGGCTTCGAAATCAAGGGCGTTCAGCTTTTCAATGCGCTCCTCGGTCAGGTTGCGGCGCAGCCGGGTGTCGAAGATACTGCCCTGAAGCAGGAAATTGCCTTCCGCATCGGTGTAAAAGATCTCGACGCCGTTGACCCGCAGCTCGAACAGGCCAGGCACCGGACTTTTCACAACCTCTTCAATCTTCGGAAACTGCGGCATCCGCTCGCTGATGTTCTTGCGGATGACGGCCTCGTCAGCCTGCGCCAGTTGGACGACGAGCAGCATGATCTGCGCGAGCCCAGTCTTGATGAAGTTCATGTCAGTTCCAGTTCCTGTCTATCTAGGCCTGCCCCATCGCCCGCGCCACCACCCAGCATTTGAACGGGCCGGACCGGTCAAATCCATTCATCCCTGCATTGCGCAGTTCGCTCCATGCGCCCGTGCCCAGGGCAAAGCTGCGTTGCAAGCCGTCCATTGTCCAACCCACCGGTGCAATTGCCAACTTGCGCCCCCGTTCATAGCGGCGCAGCGATCTCATGTCCCCGACACCACGCCAGTAATCTCTGGCGCCCAACACCGCCGCCAACTCGCGTGCGTCACCCAGGCCAAGGTTCAAGCCCTGCCCCGCCAGGGGATGAACCTGGTGCGCTGCGTCGCCGGCCAGGGCCCAGGAACTTACCACCTTGTCACCCCTGGCCGAGCCGACCCAACGTTTGGCCTGTCCAAGTTGCAGCGGCCAGCAGGAACGGGGGCCAGACAGTTCCAGCCGGCCCAGGCTGTGATGGCTTGCCGCTTCCAGCGCCTGCGCCAGAGCGGTGTCGCCCAAGGCGTCCAGTTCCGCCTGTCGCTCCAGGTTGATGGACCACACCACGGCCACAGAGTTCCCTGAAGCGCCACCGACTGGCAAAAAAGCCAACACCTCGCCGTTCGAGAACCATTGCCAGGCCGTTCCTTCGTGCTGCCGCTCGCAGGTTAAACGCGTCGCCAAGGCAATCTGGCTATAGGGCAGGGTCTCGAATTCAACGCCAATGGCGTTTCGGGTGGCGCTGGCATGGCCCTCACCGATGACCGTCAGAGGCGCTGGCTGCGGCTCCTTCAGGTTTTCAATCAGCGGCTGAAAACCGATCGCCTCGGCCAGCAACGCATCGAGCGTCGCCGCATCGACGATCCAGGCCAACGCTTCCACACCCTGTTCGAGCGCGTCAAAGTGCACGCGGCCCTTGGCGTCACCGTGCACCATCATTCTCTTGACTGGGGTGGCCGCCGTCTCGCCGGGCCAGGCCCGGACCGACTCGAGCAGGCGGCGCGAGGACAAGTTGAGCGCGTAACTCCTGATGTCGGCGTGACCCGCGGCGGCGCCGGGCGACGCCGCGAGCAAGCCTACTCGCAGGCGCAGGCCAGCGAGCAGAAGGGCGAGCGTGCGGCCCACGACACCGCCACCGCGGATACATACATCGATCGGTTGCATCGGTGCATTTTAGAAGCCGGTGCAAAATTCATGCTGTGTCAGCCCGCTGTTGGCACCTCATCCTGAGAAAGATTGCCCCTTGAGCTCTTCCCCTGTTTCAATCGACGCGCCCCGGGCGCAGATCGCCCGCTTGCTGGTCTATCCCGTAAAGTCATGCGCCGGAGTGGATCTGAAACAGTCTGTGCTGACGCCAACCGGCCTTGAATTCGACCGGGCCTGGATGGTGGTCGACGAATCCGGCGAATTTGTCACGCAGCGTGAGCTGCCACGGATGGCGCTGATCCAGCCAAGATTTGGCCACAGCGACCTGGTGTTGCGCGCGCCCGGCATGCTGGCCCTGCATTTGGCGCTGGACGCGGCTGAGCAGCCGTGCCGGGTTCGTGTCTGGGACGATGAGGTGCCGGCCTACGACATGGGGGACCTGGCATCGCACTGGTTCAGTGACTTCCTGCTCAGCGACAGAACCGTGTCACCGCGCAAACTGCGGCTGGTGCGCTTCGACCCGGAGCATGAGCGAGCGTCGAGCAAGCAGTGGACCGGCGACGTCACCGCGCTGAACCAGTTCAGCGATGGCTACGCACTGCTGGTCACCAGCACCGCGTCGCATCAACTCCTGAATGAAAGATTGCAGGCGGCGGCGCTGCCGCCGGTCACGATCGAGCGCTTTCGCCCGAACATCGTGCTCGACGGCCTGCTGGCGCACGACGAAGACCGGCTGCATGACCTGCACATCACCACGGCAGAGGGGAGCGCCGTGCTGCGCCCGGTCAAGCCCTGCACGCGCTGTCCCATCCCCAATATCGACCCCTTGACGGCGCAAAGCAGTCCGGCGGTCACGGACATCCTCCAGGGCTACCGGCAAGGCCCGGGTGGCGCTGTCACCTTTGGCATGAATGCCATCGTGCTGCAGGGCGCCGAGCAGACGCTTGCGCTTGGGCAGCAGGTGAGCAGCTCGTACCGCTTTGACTAGCAACTCATTCGCATACACTCCGCGCTCGGTTTTTAAGGTATTCAATGAGTCTGAAATGCGGCATCGTCGGCCTGCCCAACGTCGGGAAATCCACGCTTTTCAATGCCTTGACCAAGGCCGGCATCGCGGCGGAAAACTACCCTTTTTGCACCATCGAACCCAATGTGGGGATGGTCGAATTGCCAGACCAGCGCCTGCAGCAACTGGCTGCGATCGCTCGCCCGGAAAAAGTCATTCCGGCCATCGTCGAGTTTGTTGACATTGCAGGGTTGGTGGCGGGGGCCAGCCAGGGCGAGGGCCTGGGCAACAAGTTTCTGGCCCATGTGCGCGAAACCGACGCCATTGTCAATGTCGTGCGCTGTTTTGACGATGCCAACGTGGTGCACGTGACGGGCCGGGTCGATCCGGTGTCGGATGCCGAGGTGATCCAGACCGAGCTTTGTCTGGCCGACCTCGGAACGGTGGAGAAAAGCCTGGCGCGCTACACCAAGGCGGCCAAAGCTGGCAACGACAAGGAGGCAGCACGCCTGGTCGCCGTGCTGGAGAAATGCCAAGCCGCGCTCGATCAGGGCCGGCCGGTGCGCACTGTGGACTTTAGCAAGGAGGAACAGTCGGTGCTGCGGCCGCTGTGCCTGATCACGGCGAAACCGGCCATGTACATGGCCAATGTCTCGGACACGGGATTCGAGAATAACCCCTACCTGGACCGCTTGCGCGAGTACGCGGCAGCGCGCGCCGCGCCGGTGGTCGCTATTTGCGCCGCCATGGAAGCCGAGATGGCTGATATGAGCAACGACGACAAGCTGATGTTCCTGCAGGAGATGGGCCAGCAGGAACCGGGCCTGAACCGCCTGATTCGCGCGGCCTTTGGCCTGCTGAATCTGCAAACCTATTTCACGGCCGGCGAAAAGGAGGTTCGGGCCTGGACCATTCACGTCGGCGACACCGCGCCTCAGGCGGCCGGGGTCATTCACACCGACTTCGAGCGTGGTTTCATCCGCGCGCAGACGATCTCTTTCGACGACTACATCGCCTTCAAGGGGGAACAGGGAGCGAAGGACGCCGGGCGCATGCGCAGCGAAGGCAAGGACTACCTCGTCAAGGACGGCGATGTGCTGAATTTCCTGTTCAACGTCTGACTAGAAATTGAACTTTCCGGGAAAGACCCAGAGCAGCAGCGCCGTCATCACGAAGTAACGCAAGAACTTGCCAATCGCCATGTAGAGCAGGCAGGGCCAGAACGGCAGGCGCAGCCAGCCGGCGACGGCGCATAGCGGGTCGCCGACGGCGGGCAGCCAGGACAGCAGGCAGGCTTTCGGGCCGAGGCGCTCGAGCCAGCGCAGGGCGTGGGTATGGCTGGACGAGCCGCGGTAACGGTCCAGCGCGGCATGGGCGCCAAACCCCATCCACCAGTCGACGGCGCCGCCCAGCGTGTTGCCGGCGGTGGCGACCAGGATGGCCGGCCAGAACATTTCTGGATTGATCTTCACCAGACCGAACACCACCGGCTCCGAGCCGAGCGGCACAAGAGTCGCGGAGATGAACGCAACAACAAACACCGTGCTCAGGCCGTACTTGGGCAGGCTGAGCAGGCCGAGCAGGTGATCGATCCACGCTTCCATCAATCTTTCCAGTATAGGCAGCGGCGCAGCGGCCCGTTCCAAAAATTCATTTGATCAAGCGGGCATTCCGGCGCATACAATCGTGCCTCATTTTTCAGCACCCCGGCTCTCCCCTCGAATGAACATCGGACCGTTCCAACTGGCCAACAATCTGTTTGTGGCGCCGATGGCCGGTGTCACCGATCGACCGTTTCGCATGCTGTGCAAGAGACTGGGGGCCGGCTACGCCGTGAGCGAAATGGTCACCTCGCGGCGCGAGTTGTGGACCTCGCTGAAGACCTCGCGCCGCGCCAACCACGACGGCGAGGTCGAACCGATTGCGGTGCAGATTGCCGGGACCGAGCCGAGCATGATGGCCGAGGCCGCCGCCTACAACATCGACCGCGGCGCGCAGATCATCGACATCAACATGGGCTGCCCGGCCAAGAAGGTCTGCAACAAGTGGGCCGGTTCCGCGCTGATGCAGGACGAGAGGCTGGCGCTCGCTATCGTCGAGGCGGTGGTGGCGGCCTGCAGCGGGTCGGCCGTTCCGGTGACTCTGAAGATGCGGACGGGTTGGCACAGCGCGCACAAGAACGCGGTTCGGTTAGGGCGGGCCTTTGAAGCGGCGGGTGTTCAGATGCTCGCGGTGCATGGGCGCACAAGGGAGCAGGGTTACGGCGGCACGGCCGAGTTTGAAACGGTGGCAGCGCTGAAGGCCGCGGTGCGGATTCCGGTGGTCGCCAGTGGTGATATCGACACGCCGGAGCAGGCCGCTGCCGTGCTCGCCAGCACCGGAGCTGATGCCTTGATGATCGGCCGCGCTGCCCAGGGACGGCCCTGGATTTTTCGCGAGATCGCCTATTTCCTGCAGCATGGCAGGCATCTCGCGCCGCCCCTGGTGCAGGAAGTGAAGCGCCTGCTGCTGGCGCACCTGCATGACCACTACAGTTTGTACGGCGAATTCACCGGTGTGCGCAGCGCGCGCAAGCACATCGGCTGGTACGTTGCGCGGATGCCGGGAGCGCCGGCGTTCCGCGCCGAGATGAACCGCATCGATGACGTGGACCGGCAGTTGGCCGCGGTGTCGGGATATTTTGACGAAATGGCGCTTGTGATGGACCGCATGCCGGACCCCATCGGCTTGACACAGGCGCGGGCCGTTGAGCCCATGGAGATCGGCGCAACATGAGCAAGAAACATATCGAAGACTGCGTTCGCACCAGCCTGGATGGCTATTTCCGCGATCTGCGCGGCACCGCGCCGGCCGGCATGTACGAAATGATGATGAAAGTGGTGGAGCGGCCGTTGCTGGAAGTTGTGATGCAGCAGGCCGAGCACAACCAGTCGCGCGCGGCCGAATGGCTGGGGCTGAACCGCAACACTCTGCGCAAGAAACTCATTGAACATAAATTGATGTGAAGCGGGGCCTGGCGGTCGCACCACGCCTTGAACGCCCTTGCTTCGGTCTCGAAAACATTCCCTGGGGTACTGAGATGAACGCGCTGCTGTCCGTCACGGAGAAGACCGGCATCGTTGATTTTGCGCGTGCCCTGCAGGCCCTTGGCGTGCAACTCATTTCCACTGGTGGAACAGCCCGTCTGCTGGCCAGCCAGGGGCTGAGCGTCACCGAAGTGGCCAGCCTGACAGGTTTTCCCGAAATGCTGGACGGTCGCGTCAAGACGTTGCATCCGGCGGTGCATGCTGGACTGCTGGCGCGCCGCGACCTGCCCGAGCACATGGCGGCGCTGGCCAAACATGGCATTGACACGATCGACCTGCTGGTGGTCAATTTGTATGCTTTTGAGGCGGCGATCGGGCGTCCCGGATGCACCCTGGAAGAAGCCACCGAGCAAATCGACATTGGCGGCCCGGCGATGGTGCGCAGTGCTGCGAAGAACTGGAAACATGTCGCAGTCGTCACCGATCCGGGGCAGTACGCAGCGGTGCTGGCCGAACTCAAGGGCGGCGCCGGACTGTCCGAGGCAAGCCGCTTCGAGCTCGCGGTCGCCGCCTTCAACCGCATCAGCAGCTACGACGCGGCCATCAGCGACTATCTTTCCTCGGTAAGCGTCGATGGCACGCGCGCCTTGTTCCCGGCGCAGAGCAATGGGCGCTTCGTGAAGCTGCAAGACCTGCGCTATGGCGAGAACCCGCACCAGCGTGCGGCTTACTACCGGGACCTGTTTCCCGCGCCCGGTTCGCTGGTCAGCGCCGAACAGCTGCAGGGCAAGGAGCTGTCGTACAACAACCTGGCCGACGCCGATGCTGCCTGGGAATGCGTGAAAAGCTTTACTGAGCCGGCCTGCGTCATCGTCAAGCACGCCAATCCCTGCGGGGTCGCTGTCGCCAGCGATGTGCTTCGGGCCTACGGCAAGGCGCTCCAGACCGACCCGACTTCGGCCTTCGGCGGAATCATTGCGTTTAACCGCAGTGTGGACTTGGCCACGGCCAAGGCGCTCGGACGGCAGTTCGTCGAACTGCTGATCGCTCCTGAATTCGCTCCCGAGGCGCTACCGGCGTTGCGGGCCAAGCCCGCGCTTCGCGTGCTCAAAATCGCCCTGCCTCCCGGCGGCACCAGCGCCTGGCAGCGGGGCCGCAACGCGATGGATGTCAAGCGGATTGGCTCGGGCCTGCTGATGCAGACCGCGGACAACCATGAGTTGACCCTGTCGGAATTGAAGGTCGTGACAAAGAAACAGCCGACGCCGGCGCAGTTGCAGGACATGCTTTTCGCCTGGACGGTCGCCAAGTACGTCAAGAGCAACGCCATTGTTTTCTGCACCAACGGCATGACCATGGGGATCGGCGCCGGCCAGATGAGCCGGCTCGATTCGGCGCGCATTGCCAGCATCAAGGCGCAGCAGGCCGGCCTGTCGTTGGTCGGGACGGCGGTGGCGAGCGACGCGTTTTTTCCGTTTCGCGACGGGCTCGACCTGGTGGCGCAGGCCGGCGCGGTCTGCGTGATTCAGCCCGGCGGCTCGATGCGCGATCAAGAGGTTATCGCCGCCGCCGACGAGCGTGGTCTGGCGATGGTGTTCACCGGCGTGCGCCACTTCCGGCACTGAGCGCGGGAAACGCCATCAAGCACGCAGCAGGCCGAACACTTCATGCGCCGCTTCGACGGTTCGCGCGATGTCCTCCTCGCTGTGGGCTGAACTGACAAATCCGGCCTCGTACAGAGAAGGGGCGAAGTAACTGCCGCGCTCAAGCATCCCGTGAAAGAAGCGATTGAACTTCGCGCTGTCGGTTTTCATCACCTCATGGAAGTTCCCTGGCAGTTCCGGCAGCAGGAAGAAACCGAACATGCCGCCTTCGCTGTCGGCGCAAAACGCAACCCCCTGCGCCTGCGCTGCCGCGGTCAAGCCATCAAGCAGCGATCTTGTCCTGGCCGAAAGTGCTTCAAAGAATCCCGGCTTGCTGATCTCGCGCAGAGTGGCCAGGCCACAGGCCGTGGCCACCGGGTTGCCCGACAGGGTGCCGGCCTGATAGACCGGCCCAATTGGGGCGAGCTGCTCCATGACGTTGCGCTTGCCACCAAAGGCGGCCAGCGGCATGCCGCCGCCTATCACTTTTCCCAGCACAGTCATGTCAGGTTCGAAGCCGGGGATTTTTCCTGCATAAAGGCTCTGCGCGCCGCCGAGCGCGACCCGGCAGCCCGTCATCACCTCGTCAAATACAAGCAGGGCGCCATGCTGGGTGCACAGCTCGCGGCAGCGCTTCATGAACGGGATGGTGGGGCGCACAAAATTCATGTTGCCGGCGATCGGCTCGATGATCAGGCAGGCCAGATCCTTGCCGTGGATGGCAAACGCCTCTTCAAGCTGGGCCAGGTTGTTGTATTCGAGGACCAGCGTGTGCTGCACCGCCTCGGCCGGCACCCCGGCGCTGGTGGGGTGCCCGAAGGTGGCCAGCCCGGAGCCCGCCTTGACCAGCAGCGCATCTGCATGGCCGTGGTAGCAGCCTTCGAACTTGATCAGCCCGCTGCGCCCGGTGGCGCCACGGGCCAGTCGAATCGCGCTCATCGCCGCCTCGGTCCCTGAACTCACCAGACGGACCATCTCCAGCGATGGCAGCAGCGCCAGGATGGCTTCAACCAGATCAACTTCGCGTTCGGTCGGCGCGCCAAAAGAGAAACCCTGTGAGGTGGCTTGTTGCACGGCCTGCAGCACGGCCGGATGCCCATGACCCAGAATCATCGGTCCCCAGGAACCAATGTAATCAATGTAGCGCTGTCCGTTGGCGTCCCAAAAACTGGCGCCCGAGGCGCGCTCGATGAAGCGCGGCGTGCCGCCAACGGCACGGAATGCGCGCACCGGCGAATTCACGCCACCCGGGATGGAACGCCGGGCCCGCTCAAACAACTCCAGGTTTCGATCAGTGCTGGGTGTCATTGGGGGGCAGCCCAAACGATTCGGCGGAGGTCGCCGGTTCATCGGCTGCCTCGGTCAAGGTCTCACTGGTGTCTGCCTGAGCCCAGAACAGCCGATCCGGCAGCACATGCCCCATGCCAGGTCGAAAGCCGCCGTCCAGACTGCGATCCAGGTAACTGAGCGCTTCACGAAACGCCTGCTCGATGTCGTTGCCACTCGCAAGCAGCGCTGCAATCGCTGCCGACAGCGTGTCGCCAGCGCCGGAAAACACCGCGTCGAAACGTTCATGGCGCGCGCTCACGAGCGTGCTGTTCGGTGATGCCAGCACGTTGTCAATATGCTGATCCGAGCTGGCAATTCCGGTGACCAGGGTGTAGGCAACGCCCATCGTGGCGGCGGCCCCGGCAATGTCGCGCGCGGTTGGACCACGATCTGCATTCCAGTCTGGCAACAACCAACGCGATAAGGTGCTGTGGTTTCCGACCAACAGGGAAGTCTGCGGCAGCAACAGCTCGCGGAACGCATCCAGGTACTCTTCAATCCGGTTCTCGTCCCACCAGGACAGATTCGGCATGTAGGCGACCAGCGGCGTGTCGGCGTAATCGGAAGCGATGCCGGCAATGATGCTCAGGTTCTCCGGGCTGCCGACAAAGCCGACCTTGAAGACCTGGACTTCGACGTCCTCAAGGACCACCCGGGCCTGCTCGGCGACGGCATCGGCATCCAGGGAAAAGTGGTCGAACACCTGGGCCGTGTCGCGCGCGTAGGCGCCGGTCACAACCGGCAACGCATGCGCGCCAACCGAGGCGATCGCGCCAATGTCGGCAGCAAGGCCGCCGGACCCGCTGGGGTCGTTGGCGTTGAACACCAGCACGCAGGCTGGAGAACCAAGGTCGTCATCCTGCAACGCGACATGGTCGCTCTTGTCAGGCGCGTCCAGAGAGTGGGAACGGAGGGAATCGGGCATGGGCCGAAGACGGCAGAGTGACCACTTGCGCAGCGGGAATCGTGGACCCCTCGATACAATCGTTGCATTCTATTCGAAGGGCCAGTAAGCTGTGACAGAAGCAAGAACATGGATGTGTTTGATTTGCGGTTGGATTTACGAGGAAGCTGCCGGTTCGCCCGAGCATGGATTGGCCCCCGGCACAAGGTGGGAACAGGTACCCATGAACTGGACCTGTCCCGAATGCGGCGCCCGCAAGGAAGACTTTGAGATGGTGCCGATCTAGCAGCCCCACAGCGGGTGCTGTGGACGTCAACGAGGAGTAGTCAAGTGAGCACGAGCGGATCCACCTGCAAGGTTCTGGTCATTGATGACAGCAACACGATCCGGCGCAGCGCAGAGATCTTCCTGAAGCAGGGCGGGCATGAAGTCATGCTGGCCGAAGACGGTTTCGATGCGCTGTCCAAGATCAACGACTTTCGTCCGGACCTCATCTTTTGTGACATCCTGATGCCCCGGCTCGACGGCTACCAGACCTGCGCCATCATCAAGCGCAACGCGGTGTTTGGCAGCGTGCCGGTGGTGATGCTTTCGTCCAAGGATGGCGTTTTCGACAAGGCGCGCGGACGCATGGTCGGCTCGCAGGACTACCTCACCAAACCCTTCACCAAGGACCAGTTGCTGCAGACCGTGCAGCAGTTCACCAATGACCGTTCGGGAGCAAGCTGATGGCAATTCACAAAGTGCTCGTGGTAGATGATTCGCGGACCGAACTGATGTTCTTGTCGGAGCTGCTGAGCAAGAACGGCATGAGCGTGAGAACCGCGCAGAACGCTGACGAGGCGATGCGACAACTCGCCGAGGAGCGCCCCGACCTGATCCTGATGGACGTGGTGATGCCCGGCCAAAACGGGTTTCAGTTGACCCGCAACATCACGAAAAATCCTGACTATGCGGGCATCCCGGTGATCATGTGCACCAGCAAGAACCAGGAGACTGATCGGGTCTGGGCGATGCGTCAAGGCGCGCGCGACTTCGTGACCAAGCCGGTCGACGCTGCCTTGCTGCTGGCCAAAATCAGCGCATTGAACTGACTCGGGAAATTGACCACGGCATGGCGAAACGGGAAGCCAATCAGGAACTGCAGAAACGGCTGGAGGAGCGCCTGCGCGCCGCTCGCAGCGAGGGCATCGCGGCGTCCTGGCTGGCGGTTGAGTCGGCCGGGAAGAAGTTCCTGTTCCCGCTGACGCATGCCGGCGAGATTTTCAATGCCGTCGAACCCCATGCGGTGCCCTACTCTCAACCTTGGTTCCTTGGCGTCGTCGGCCTGCGCGGCGGCGTCTATGGCGTGATCGACTTTTCCGCCTTTGTTCATGGAACCGGAGCGCCGATGACGGCAGGAAAGGCACGCGACGGGGCCCGGCTGATCGTCCTGAACCAGGTGTTTGAAGTTAACTGCGCCGTTCTGGTTGATCGGCTTGCCGGCTTGCGCGGGGTCGACGCGTTCGCCGCGTCGGACGATGCGGCGGATTCGGACCCACCCTACTTCGGGCATAACTATACGGACCTGAATGGCGCACGATGGCAGGAAATCAATCTGCAACAGCTGGCCCAGTTGCCGGAATTTTTGGCCGTTGGCGCTTGAATCGATTCGGAGAACCATCCATGGCGGCAGCAGGGAACAAAGAACAAATCGCAGCTGCGGCCGACTCCTTTGCGTTGAGTGCTTTCAGCCAGGACCCGGCGAATCCGGCGATGGCCAATCCGGTGCGGGAACTGTTGAAGTTGCCGCTGCTCGGCGAGCAGCTGATGCGCCAGCATCAGCGGACCCTGTGGGGATTGCTGGCGCTTGGCGTCGTGCTGTTGCTCGGCTTCTCTTTTCTTGGCGCCAGGCAATCGCAGCGCGAGGCGTTGCAAGTTGCCGCGGTCAGCCGGGCCATCTCGCTGTCGCAAGTTGCCGAGCGATCGGTGTCCCGTGCCAGCGGCTGGAGCGTGGATTCATTTGCCGATCTGCGTGCCAAGTCGGACCTGCTGATCCGCTCCCTGCGCGGTCTGCAAAGTGGCGACGCGGAGTTGCGCCTGGACGCGCTGGGCGTCGAGTTTCAGGACGAGGTGGTGCAGATCGGGGTCATCACGGCGCGCATGGACAGGAGTTTCAAGGCGGTGGTCGCGCAGCAGGAGGCGTTGACAAGTTTTGGCAAGACCCTGGGCCTGATCAACGGGCAGTCCGCCCTCATCAGTTCTTTGGTCACTCAGGTGGCGTCGCAAAAGGCGCAAAAGGGCGGAACTGCCGCCGAATTGACGGCGACGACGCAGCTCGGCGTGATGGCGTATCGCATGGGCTGGCAGGCGAACCAGATCATGGTTTCAGATCTGTCCGATGCGGAGTTGTCGGTTGGCTTTGGCAGGTCCCTGGTCACGCTGCATGAACTGATTCGCTCCCTGCGCGATGGCGGCGGCGAATTGCGACTTGAGGCCAGCGAGGATGCGCAGTTGCGCGAGAAACTTGATGCGCTGTTAAAGCTGGTGGAACCGATCCGCGCGACCGCGGGCCCGGCTCTGGCCGATGCGGCAGCGCTGGATGCCGGGCGGCGAGCCCAGGCAGCCTTGGCGGCCGACAGTGACCCGTTGCGGCAGAGTCTGGAAAAAATGCAGGCCAAGCTGGAAGCCGGCCGCGGTCTGGGGCCCTTGCTGGTGCTGGCGATTTCCTTCTCGCTGCTGCTGATGCTGTTGGCGGTGGCTGGACTGGTTCATATTCAACTCGAGCGGAGCCGGCGCAGTCAGGCCCTGGCCGAACAGCAGGGCCGTGAGATGGACGCCCAGCGTCTGGAGGCGCGGCGCATCAACGACGCCAATCAGGCCGCCATTCTGCGGCTGATGAATGAATTGCAAACGGTCGCCGAAGGCGACTTGACGCAGCAGGCCACAGTGACGGAAGACATCACCGGGGCGATCGCCGACTCGGTCAACTACACCGTGGAGGAGCTCAGGCAGCTGGTGGACAACGTGCAGAAGACGGTCGGACGCGTTGAGCAGACGACGACCGAGGTCAATGAAAACTCGACCGAGTTGCTGGCGGCATCGGCCGAGCAGATGCGCGAGATCAGGTCCACTGGGGACGCCGTGCTTGGCATGGCGACCCGGATCAATGATGTTTCGGGCCAGGCCCAGCAATCGGCCGAGGTGGCGCGGCAGTCGCTGGGGGCGGCTGCCTCCGGTCTGCAGGCGGTGCAAAACACGATCGGCGGCATGAACGCGATCCGGGACCAGATCCAGGAGACGGCCAAACGCATCAAGCGGCTGGGTGAGTCGTCGCAGGAGATAGGGGAGATCACCGACCTGATCTCGGACATCACCGAGGAAACCAATGTGCTGGCGCTGAATGCTGCGATCCAGGCCGCGTCCGCCGGCGAGGCGGGCCGGGGTTTCTCCGTGGTGGCCGAAGAGGTGCAACGACTGGCCGAGCGATCGGGCGATGCTACACGACAGATTGCCGCCCTGGTCAAGACCATTCAGGCGGACACGCAGGATGCGATCGCGGCGATGGAGCGATCGACCCATGGCGTGGTCGAGGGCGCCAAGCTTTCCGACAGCGCCGGCGCAGCCCTGTCGGAAATCGACCAGGTCACCAGACGATTGGCAGGGCTCATCGAGGACATCTCAGGCGCGGCGGCCAGCGAAGCGCGCTCGGCCAACGTCGTGGCTGGCAGCATTCAGCAAATTTTTGCCGTCAGCGAGCAAACCAGCGAAGGGACGCGGGAGATCGCGCGCAAGGTGCGCGAATTGCTGCGCATGGCCGAGGAGCTGCGGCAATCGGTGTCGCGTTTCAAGATTGCCTGAAATGGGCCAGCATGTCATTCAAGCATTTCGGGTGAGCGCGGAGTAGGCGATGCAGGCAAGCGTGGAGATGTCAATCGATGAGCATCAGGCGACGGAGCCCGAGGACCTGGGCCCGCTGGTATGGGTGCTCGAGGAATTGCGGACCTCGCTGGAAACGGCGACCCGGTTGCTGCGCCGCTATGCCAGGGATTCCGACGAGGCGCGCAGCAAGAGGCTGACAACGATCGATGCGAGCCAGCTGAATATTGCCAGGAAACACCTGCACCAGGCGGTCGGCGTGCTGGAAATGGTGGAGTTGGCCGTGCCCGCGCTGGTCCTGCGGGCCATGGAGGCGGCAGCGCAAAAGTTCATTGGGCAGCCGGTCCTGTGCGACGCCCAGGCCGTGGCTAGGCTGGAACGCTGCAGCTTCGCGCTGATCGAGTACCTGCAGGTTCGGATCGCCGGCCGTGCCGTTTCCGCGGTCGCGCTGTTTCCGCAGTACCTGGAGGTTCAGCAGCTCGCTGGCGCGGAACGGGCCCACCCGGCCGACCTGTGGAGCCACCGCCTGCGCTGGCTTGACCCACAGACTCCGCCTGTCCAGCAGACCCTGAGCTACGGCGTCGCTGTCAAGTTACAGCTGGACTCGGCGGTGTTGAAAATCATTCGCTCGGCCGATCAAGCCGCGGCCAAGGCGCTCAGCGACATCTGCGCCGGCCTCGGCGCGTCCCAATCCGCTTTGCGGCCACGGGTTTTCTGGAAAGTCAGCTCGGCGCTGTTCGAAGCCTTGCAACTTGATCTGTGCCCGGTGGATGTGTATGTCAAGCGCGTGGCTTCGCGTGTGCTTCAGCACTACGTGACGCTGGCCAAGGGCGATCAGGAGGTGCCCGATCTGCTGTTGCTCGATCTGTTGTTCTTTTGTGCGCAGTCGGTACCGGCGCAGGCGTCCGATGCGCCGCGACTGTGCGCAGTCAGGCGCGATTTCGGTCTCGATCGCTATCCATCGGTCGACTATGGCAAGGTGCTGTTCGGCCTGTTCGATCCGGGCCTGCTGGCGCTGGCGCGCAAGCGGGTCGGGGCGGTCCGGGAAGGCTGGTCCGCCCTGTCCGGCGGCGACGTGGGCCGGCTTGGCGCCATGGCCGAGCAGTTTGGCGCACTGAGCGACGCCCTGGTGAAGCTTCATCCGCCAAGTGAGCCGCTGGCCCAGGCCTTGAGTCAGGTGATTGAGTCCACGGTTCGCTCCGGACGCGCGCCGCCGGCCGAGTTGGCGATGGAGGTGGCGACCTCGGTGCTGTATCTGGAGTCGGCGTTCGAGGACCTTGATCCGGCAGACGCCAAACTTGCGCAGCGCTCGGCCCACATGGCCAAACGGCTGCAGCAGGTTGCTGCCGGTGCGGCGGCCCCGGCTCTTGAATCCTGGATGGAGGAGTTGTACCGGCGCGTCAGCGATCGCCAGACCATGGGCAGCGTGGTTGGCGAGATGCGCACCTCTCTGGCCGAGTTGGAGCAGGCGCTGGATCGGTATTTCCGCGACCCGTCGCAACCTTCGGTGCTGCGCAATGTGCCGACCCAGCTGGGTCAAATGAAAGGTGTGCTGTCCCTGCTCGGCATGGATCAAGCCGTTCGCGCCTTGACGCGGATGCGCGAGAACGTTGAACAGCTGAGCCTGGTGACGCCGGCCGAGACCGACCGCGAGCAGCTTGGCCGGCGCTTTGACATGCTGGCTGGCAACCTCGGTGCGCTTGGTTTCATGTTCGACATGCTGAGCTTCCAGCCGGCGCTGGCGAAGAAACTGTTTCTCTTTGATGAGACGCTGGGCGAACTCAGGCCAGTGATGGGCCGGTCTGCCAGCCCAGCGCCCGAGGCTCAGGCGGCGGCTCAGGCGCCGGTGGTTGAGGCGGCGGCTCAGGCGCCCGAGGCTCAGGTGGCGGCTCAGGCACCGGTTGCTTCGCTGGAATTTGAACTCGACCTTGGACCCGATGAGCCAGCTGCCGTCATTGCGGCCGATGAAGCCTTGCTGCCGCTTGCCGATGTCACTGCACCGGCGCCGGTTGATGCTGCTGCGCGGCCGCCTGCCGATGTAGCTGCACCGGCATTTGTTGAGGTCGCTGTGCAGCCGCTTGCCGATGTCGCTGTACCGGCACCTGTTGACGTCGATCTGAAGCCGCCTCCGGAGGCGGTGGCGCCGGCCGAGGTTGCATTGCCGGCGGCACTGGAAAAGACCGAAGGCGCGATCCAGGACGAAGAGATTCTTGGCATCTTCATTGAGGAAGCGCGCGAGGTGGTGCAACAGGGCCTGGCCTTGTTGGATGCGGCTCGCAAAAGGCCGGCGGAGCGGGACGAGTTGTCGGTTTTGCGCCGTGTCTTTCACACGCTCAAGGGCAGTTCAAGAATGGTTGGACTGGAGGACTTCGGCGAGGCCGGTTGGGCCATGGAACAACTGCTCAACAGCTGGCAGGAAGAACAAAGACCCTCGTCCAAGGAGCTCGACGACCTGTGCCGTGCCGCATTGACGGCGTTCGGTCAATGGACCGAGGATATTGTGGGCGGGACCGATCGTGGCTGGAACTCCGCACTGTTCAGAGCGTCGGCCGATGCCATGCGGGTTCATGGACGGTACTCGCCGCTGCCCGAACCGGCGGCAGCGCCAGCGGGCCCGTCCCAGGCAGCCGAGCCGGTCCAGACTGCGCTGCCCGGCGCGTCGGATGTTCCGGACCTCGCTCCAGAGGGCTCGAGCGTAGCGCCGGCCCTGCCCGAGGACGATCAGTACAAGTTGATTGGCCCACTGCGCATCAGCCTGGGCCTTTACAACGTTTACCTGAACGAAGCCGACGAGTGGTCGCGTCGCCTGGTTACAGAGTGCTCGGAATGGGCGCTTGAGCTGCACCGCGCGCCTGCGGACTCGACGGTCGCGCTGGCGCATTCGCTGGCCGGCAGTTCAGCCACCGTGGGGTTTTCCGCCTTGGCCGGGCTGGCGCGCAAGCTCGAACACGCCCTATTGCATGTGCAGCGCCGGTCCAGCGGCAGTGAACAGCATGGCCAGTGTTTTCAGGAGGCGGCCCAGGAGATCAGCCGGCTGCTGCATCAGTTTGCCGCCGGATTCCTGAAGGAGCCCGAACCGTCCATCCTGTCAAGTCTGCAGTCCGTTCTCGACAGCGAGCCGGAGACTGCGGCCGAGTCGATCGCGGCGGCGCCCGTGGAAGAGTCAGGCGTCGAGGTGGAGGATCGGATCGATGCCGACGTGTTCCCGATCTTTGAGGAAGAAGCGGGCGAGTTGTTGCCGCAACTCAGCGGTTCATTGCGACAGTGGGTGGCAAGCCCGCAGGACCAGGAAACCAAGAATCTTGTCCTGCGGGGATTGCATACGCTCAAAGGAGGCGCGCGGCTGGCCGGGGCGATGCGCCTGGGCGAGATGGCGCACGATATGGAGTCGGCCATTGAAATGTTTGGCGCCGAGGCTCCGACCGCAGGCCTGGTGCAAAGCCTGCTCGGGTCGCTTGATGCCATGGAGTCGACCTTCGAGCGGTTGCTGCGCACGATGTTGCAGCGGCAATCGCAGGCCGAAGCAGAGGATCAGGGTCCGCCTGAAGTGGCGCATGGTGAACCGACGCTCGCCGCCGCGGCCGATGCCACGACCGACCTGGCGCCGTCGCTTCTGCTGCCAGGTGGCGACGCCGTGGCCAAACCGGCCGGCATTGTCGTGCCAGCGGCCCGTCCTGTGGCGAAGCAGGTTCGCGTCAGCTCGCAGCTGCTGGATCATCTGGTTGGCGTGGCTGGCGAGGCCATGGGAACCGGCGCGCGGCTGGAAGTCAACCTGGGGCATTTGCGGAATTCATTGGAAGATTTGACCGGCAACCTGGAGCGGCTGCGCCAGCAGCTGCGCGACGTTGAGTTGCATGCCGAACTGCAAATGCAGTCGCGGCTCGCCCTGACCCGCGAGTCGGCCCAGGGTTTTGATCCGCTTGAGTTTGACCGCTTCACCCGGGTCCAGGAATTGACGCGGATGATGGCCGAATCGGTCAACGATGTCGCCACCATCCAGCGCAACCTGCAGCGGACCATCGTTTCGACCGAGGACGATTTGCACGCACAGACCCGCCAGACGCGCGAGTTGCAGCGCGATCTGCTGCGGATCCGGATGGTCGAATTCGACGGTGTTTCCGAGCGCCTGCACCGGGTCGTGCGCCTGTCGGCGGCGGAAACGCAGAAACAGGTGCGTATGGAGATCAACGGTGGATCCATTGAAATGGACCGCGCTGTGCTGGACCGCATGATCCCGGCCTTTGAGCACCTGCTGCGCAATTGCGTGGCGCATGGCATCGAGGACGCCATGCTGCGCATCGACAGTGGCAAGGACCCGACCGGCGTCGTCTCTGTGACCATTGAGCAGGATGGCAACGACGTGAGGATCAAGGTGCGCGACGATGGCGCCGGGTTGAACCTGCCGCGGATTCGCGACAAGGCGATCGCGCTCGGCCTGCTGGGTGCCGACCATCAGCTCAGTGACGCCGAGGCTGCCAACCTGATCCTGATGCCCGGGTTTTCCACCGCGACCGAGGTGACCGAGCTCGCCGGACGCGGAATCGGCATGGACGTGGTCCGCGCCGAGATCAACGCCATCGGTGGCCGGATCGAGATCCGAAGCACGGCTGGCAAGGGAACCAGTTTCAAGCTGGTGCTGCCGCTGACGACGGCGGTGACGCAGGTTGTCATGCTGCGCGCCGGCGCACTGTCGGTGGGGGTGCCGGCTTCCATGGTCGAGCTGGTCCATCGCGCCACGGCCGACGAGATTGCGCAGGCGCGACAGACGGGTGTTCTGCCGCTGGATGGCCGCGACCTTGCCTTCTTCTGGGCCGGGGCCCTGTTGCAATCTTCTGCCGCAAGCCAGGAAACGCAGGGCGAATCGTTTCCGGTGATGGTGCTCCTCAGCGCCTCGCAGCGCGTGGCGCTTCAGGTCGACGAGGTGGTGGGACATCAGGAAGTGGTGGTGAAGAACCTGGGTCCCCAACTGTCGAGACTTCCGGGCTTGACCGGCGTGTCGGCGCTGCCCAATGGCGGGACGGTGCTGATCTACAACCCGGTCGCCCTGGCCAACGTGTACGGCGAACAGGCGCGCCAGTTTGTGGCGCGGGCCGAGGCGGCGCAGAACGACGCTGACACGGCCGGAGTCGGCCGGGAGGCTGCCAAGGCACTGGCGCCACTGGTGCTGGTGGTGGACGATTCGATCACCGTACGCCGGGTCACGCAACGGCTGCTGCAGCGCGAAGGCTATCGCGTGGCCCTGGCCAGCGATGGCGTGCAGGCGCTGGAACGCCTCCGGGAGGAGCGCCCGCTGCTGGTGCTGTCGGATATCGAGATGCCGCGAATGGACGGCTTTGAGCTGGTGACGCAGATACGCAAGGAGGCCGTTTGGGTCGATCTGCCGATCATCATGATCTCGTCCCGAGCGGCCGACAAGCACCGCGAGCATGCGCGCCAGCTTGGCGTTGACCACTACCTTGGCAAGCCGTACGGCGAAGAGGAGTTGCTGCGGCTGATTCGGGCTTACCAGGACGCGCCGGGCGGTGCTTGAGGCCGCGGCAACCCGCTGCGGGCGTTGCGCCAAGCGGACAAGCAACGGGCCGAGCGCCAGAGCCGGACAAATTGGCGCCGTGACAGGGGATCGAAGCTAGAATTCTTCCATGGCCGCCGATTGGCTCACGATCAACCTGACGAATCATTTCCTGATCGCCATGCCCGGGATGCGGGACGAAACCTTTGCCCGCAGCGTGATCTTCATGTGCGAGCACAGCGAACACGGCGCCCTCGGCCTGATGATCAACAAGCCCAGCGATTTGAGCCTGGAGCGTCTTTTCAGCAACGTCGAATTGCCACTGCGGCGCGAAGACCTGAAGAATACCCCGGTGTTTCACGGCGGCCCGGTGCAAACCGAGCGCGGATTTGTCCTGCATGAGGCCGTGATCAGCCCCGACTCCAAATCGGACGAGTCGATCTACGCCTCGACATTGGCGATTCCGGGCGGGCTGGAAATGACCTCCTCGAAAGACGTGCTGGAAGCGATTTCAACCGGCGCCGGACCGAAACGCCTGCTCATCACTCTCGGATATGCGGCTTGGGGCGAGGGCCAGCTCGAATCGGAGATAGCTGAGAACAGCTGGCTGACCGTGGGCGCGGACGCGGGGGTCATATTTGACACGCCAGTCAGCCAGCGCTACGACCGCGCCATGTCCCTGCTTGGACTGCAGCCCTGGATGCTGGTGCCTGAAGCGGGGCACGCGTGAGTCGGTCCGTGTCGCCCGACGTACCGCTGCACCTCAACACTTTTCTGGCATTTGATTTCGGGTCGAAGCGCACCGGTGTGGCCGCGGGCAATCGCGTCTCGCGCAGCGCGCAGCCGCAGGGCAGCATCGTCGCCAGCGGTGACGCCAGGCTGGTGCAGGTCAGCAAGCGGGTCCAGCAATGGCAGCCCGATGCGCTGGTGGTCGGCGTACCGTTTCATCCGGACGGCGCCAGCCATGAAAACACGCTGCGCGCGCGCAAGTTCGCGCGCCAGCTGCGGAGTCGCTGCGGCTTGCCGGTGTTTGAGGTTGACGAACGATTCAGCACGACCGAGGCGCGTTTGCTCGGGGCATCCGACCTGGATGCCGCCGCTGCCCAGATCATCCTGGAGCAGTTTCTAAGGGGCTTGCCATGAGTACCGACGCCCCCGGCCTGGCGTTGGACGCTGAGGCTCTTTACCTCGACCTGCGGCGTGGCGTCGCGAGCCTGTGCCGGAGTTCAACGCAGCTGGTCGGGATTGCCACAGGTGGCGCCTGGATTGCCGAGCGCTTGCACGCCGAGCTGGGGCGGGGCGGCAGGGTGGGGGTTATTTCGTCTTCCATGCATCGCGATGACTACGCGCGACGCGGCTTGAGCGTGCCAACCCAGACCAGGTTGCCGTTTGATGCGCATGGGGCCGACATCCTGCTGCTTGACGATGTGCTCTACACCGGCCGAACCATTCGCGCCGTGCTGAACGAACTGTTTGACTATGGCCGTCCGGCCTCGGTGCGGCTCGCTGTTTTGGTGGATCGAAGCGGCCGCGAACTGCCGATCCAGGCGGATTACGCTTCGGTCCGCATTGTCCTGCCGGATACGCAGTTGCTGCACCTGCGACAGGACGAGGCCGGGCGTTTCAAGCTGGTGCTTCAGGACGCCTCAAGCCGCAGCCGGGAGCGGACATGACGGCCCATCTGTCACTGCATCATTCGCGCAACCCGCAACTCAATCGGCACGGCGAGCTGATCCATTTGCTGTCGATTGAAGGACTGCCGAAAAAACCTTTTGACGCAGATTCTCGACACCGCCACCAGTTTCGTCAGCGTCAGCGACCGTGAAGTCAAGAAGGTGCCGCTGTTGCGCGGCAAGAGCGTCTTCAACCTGTTTTTCGAGGATTCCACCCGCACCCGCATCACCTTCGAAATTGCCGCGACGCGGCTGAGCGCCGATGTCATCAATCTTGACATCACACGTTCTTCCACCTCCAAGGGCGAATCGCTGCTTGACACGATTGCCAACCTGAGTGCGATGGCCGCTGACATCTTCGTCGTGCGGCACAGTGAATCAGGCGCGCCCTACCTGATCGCTCGCCACGTTGCTCCGCATGTCCACGTCATCAATGCCGGTGACGGCCGGCACGCGCATCCGACCCAGGGATTGCTCGACATGTACACGATCCGGCACTACAAGAAGGACTTTTCCGGTCTGACGGTGGCCATCGTTGGCGACGTACTGCACTCCCGTGTCGCCCGTTCCGACATTCACGCCCTGACCACGCTGGGTTGCCCGGAGGTTCGCGTTGTCGGTCCGAAGACTCTGGTCCCGGCCGACATGGCGCAAATGGGAGTGCGGGTCTTTCACAAGCTGGAGGAGGGCATCCGGGATTGCGACGTGATCATCATGCTGCGTTTGCAAAACGAGCGCATGTCGGGCGCCCTGCTGCCCTCGGCGCAGGAGTTTTTCATGAGCTACGGACTGACGCCGGAAAAACTCCGGCTGGCCCGGCCCGACGCCATCGTCATGCATCCCGGGCCGATCAACCGCGGCGTCGAAATCGACTCGGCCGTGGTCGACGGGAAACAGAGCGTGGTGCTGCCGCAGGTGACCTTCGGCATCGCCGTGCGCATGGCCGTCATGAGCATCGTCGCTGGGAACGAGGCGTGAGTCGGATTCTTATCACCGGTGGGCGGGTCATTGATCCGGCCACCGGCTTTGACGGCGCCGCTGTAGTCGCCATTGCGGACGGCAGGATTCTGTCGCTCGGCGCCGCCGTCCCGGCCGGCTTCGTGCCCGAGCGAACCATCGACGCCTCCGGTTGCCTGGTGATTCCGGGATTGGTGGACCTGAACGCCAGGCTGGGCGAACCCGGTCATGAGCACGAACGCATGCTGGAGACGGAGATGGCGGCGGCCGTGGCTGGCGGCGTCACCAGCTTGGTCTGTCCACCCGACACCGACCCGGTGCTGGACGAACCGGGCCTGGTTCAGATGCTCAAGTTTCGCGCCGCCAGCCTGCACCAGTGCCGGGTCTATCCACTGGGTGCGCTCACGCGCAAGCTCGAAGGCGAAACCTTGACCGAAATGGTCGAACTGACGCAGGCTGGATGCATTGGCTTTGGTCAGGCCGATGTCGCGATGGGCAACACCCAGGTGCTGCTAAGGGCCATGCAGTACGCGGCAACCTTTGGTTACCGCGTCTGGTTGCGCCCCGAGGAGGTCCATCTGGGTCGAGGTGTTGCAGCCAGTGGACCGCTGGCGACAAGGCTCGGTCTGAGTGGCATTCCGGTGGCGGCGGAGACGATTGCCCTGCACAGCATTTTTGAGCTGGTTCGGGCCAGCGGCGCCCGGGTCCACCTGTGTCGCCTCAGCAGCGCGGCGGGCGTGACGCTGGTGAAGGCCGCGAAAGCCGAGGGTCTGCCGGTGAGCTGCGACATCAGCGTCAATTCGCTGCATCTGACCGACGCCGACATTGCTTATTTCGACAGCCGCGCCCGATTGCAGCCGCCGCTGCGCCAGCAGCGCGACCGTGATGCCTTGCGCCAGGCGCTGCTGGACGGAACGGTTGACGCTGTCGTGTCCGACCACAGCCCGGTCAGCGCGGACGAAAAAACCCTGCCGTTTGCCGAGGCGACCCCTGGCGCAACCGGGCTGGAGCTGTTGCTGAGCCTGGTATTGAAGTGGAGCAGGGATCTTGGCACTGCTCAGGATGGCGCCGCTCACCTGATGCGTGCGCTGCATGTGCTCAGCTGCGGGCCAGCCGAAATACTCAGGCCCCACCTTTCTGAAGACGCGTCCGGAATGGGTCGCCTGGGCCCTGGTGATGCGGCCGATCTTTGTGTCTTCGATCCCAAGGCAAGCTGGACGGTGTCTGATCAGTCGCTGCGTAGCCAGGGCAAACATACACCCTTTTCCGGCTGGGAGCTCCCCGGAAGCGTGCGCTACACACTGGTCGGCGGAGAAATCGCCTACCAATCCAACTCAGACTGAGCGAGTCTGCTGGCGTGGGCACAGGGCATCTGGCAGGTTCCTGAGCCGGTGAGCGGGCAGGGGCGGTCAAAGGTGACCACATGATCAACTTCGGGCCGGATACCAATCCATTCGCCGATCTGATGGTCATGGTGGCTGGGAACATGGGCCAACACCGTTTCACCGGTCGCCAGCTTGAGGGTATAGAGAAACTCTGACCCGCGGAATGACTTTCGAACGATCTGCGCCTTGATCGGTGCCGCGTCGTCATGAACGATGTCGTCGGCCCGCAGCAACACTTCACATTCGCCGGATGGAAAGGCGCCTGGCAACGGGCACTCGCCAATGTCGGTCAGATTGCCCAGCGGCGTTTGCACGATCACCTGGCCGTTCTCTTCCCGGATCACCGCCGGTGCAAACACGCCATGGCCGATGAAATCGGCGACAAATCGGGTCGCCGGGCGGTGGTACAGGGTGTAGCCGTCGTCCCATTGGTGGAGACGGCCTTCGACCATCACGCCAATCAGGTCACCGATGGCAAAGGCTTCGAGCTGGTCGTGGGTGACAAAGAGCGCCGTGGTCCTGGCCGCCTTCAGAATGGCGCGGACTTCCTGCGCCAGATGTTCGCGCAGGTCAACGTCGAGGTTGGAGAACGGCTCGTCCAGCAGCAACAACTGGGGCCGTGGCGCCAGTGCCCGCGCCAGCGCCACCCGTTGTTGCTGTCCACCCGAGAGTTCGTGCGGATGGCGCTTTTCCATCCCGCCAAGCCCGACCAGTTCCAATACTTCGGCAACACGGTCTTTTCGCTGATCGCGCGGCAGTTCATGCAGGCCAAAGCCGACGTTGTGGGCGACGTCCAGATGCGGAAACAACGCAAAGTCCTGAAACACCATGCCGACGCGACGACTCTCAGCCGGGACGCTTTCGGTGCGGCTGCTGACCAGCTGGCCGGACAGGCGGATCTCACCGTCGCTCAAAGGCTCAAGGCCGGCGACGGCGCGCAGCAAGGTTGTCTTGCCACATCCCGAGGGGCCAATCAAAACGCCAATGTCGCCGGCAGCAAGGCCAAGCGAGAGATCCAGCACGGCGGGCAGGGACTGACCTGGATAACGCACCGTGACATGGGAGACGTCCAAGTACATTCTGAAATTGTAGATGAATACAATTCTCATTTGCGTCCGGGGAGGCCGGTTTCCCTGGTCTCCCCGGAAGCATTGAGCGTCGCCCTACGCCTTGCATCAGCATGTCCACCCCTGCCGCCGCACCCGCTCCTGTCGCCCACCCTGATCACGTCGGGCTGGAGTCGCTGCCGATGTTGCTGCTAGGCGCGACTGCGGCCCTGCCGATCCTCAGCCTGCTCGCGTCATGGCTGAACTGGGACGCGGTGGCGCTGCAGATCCTGTCGGAGATGGCGCAGACCGTGCTTGGCGACTACGTCTGGACCAGCCTAGTGCTGTGCCTGTTCGTGGGATTCGGCGTTCTGCTGATCGGCACGGCGACCGCTGCCGCCGTGACCCTGTTTGATTTTCCGGGGCGAAGGTTCTTTGAGTGGGCGCTGCTGCTGCCGATTGCCGTGCCAACCTATGTCGTGGCCTACGCCTACACCGACTTCCTCCAGTTCAGCGGACCTCTACAAACGATGTTGCGCGAGGTGTTGGGTGTTCAGGGCCGGGTTCTGCCAGAGGTTCGCAGCCTGGCTGGCGCCGCCTTGGTGTTCACATTCACCCTCTACCCCTACGTCTATCTGCTGGCACGCGCTGCGCTTGCCGAGCGGGCCACGCACCTGATGGAGGCGGCGCGTCTGCTTGGCGCGCCACTTGCACGGCGACTGCGGCGCGTGGCCCTGCCGCTGGCGCGCCCGGCGGTCGCAGCCGGTGTGGCTCTGGCGCTGATGGAAACCCTGGCCGATTTTGGTGTCTCGAGCTACTTCGGTATCCAGACCTTCAGCGCGGGAATTTTCAAGGCCTGGCTGTCGATGGACAACCCGGTCGCCGCCGCCCAGCTTGCGACCATGTTGCTGCTGTTGGTGATTGTGTTGCTCAGCCTCGAGCAGAGGGCGCAGCAGCGCATGCGCTTTTCCAGCGTCAAGGGCGGTCGCGGCAGCGGCAACGAAGGTAAGGCGGTGGTATTGCGCGGACGATCGGCCTGGGCTGCAGCACTGGTTTGCGCGCTACCGTTGTTGCTGGGCTTTGTGCTTCCGGTTCTCTTCATGTTGCGGCCCTTGTGGGCTGAACCGACGGAGCTGCCCTGGGGGCGTCTTGCTGAATGGACCTTCAACAGCCTGCGCCTTGGGATGGTGAGTTCTGCTTTGGCCGTCGCGTTGGCCTGGCTGCTATTGTTTCGCCTGCGGCGACGGCCCGACCCGGTGACGCGTCGCACGGTGCAACTCGTCGGACTGGGGTACGCGATACCCGGCGCGGTGATTGTTGTTGGCATCCTGCTTCCGCTCGGCTGGTTGCAGGCGCTGGCGCCACAGTTGCAGATTGGTTACCTCGTGACCGCGACCAGCATTGGCGTGACCTGGGCCTATCTGGTGCGATTCACCCCGGTGGCGCTGCAGTCGATCCAGAGCGGCTACGCTCGAATTCCATCGAGTCTCGACGACTCGGCACGCATGCTCGGAGTCAGTGGCTGGCGCCTGTTCGGCGGGCTGCACTGGCCATTGCTGAGGCGCTCGACCGCGGTCGCCATGTTGCTGGTGTTCGTCGATGTGATGAAGGAGTTGCCGGCCACGCTGGTGCTGCGACCCTTCAACATGGACACGCTGGCGGTGATGGCCTACCAACTGGCGCGCGATGAACGTCTCGGCGAAGCCGCGCTGCCGTCACTGGCACTGGTGCTGGTGGGATTGATCCCGGTGCTGTTGCTGAGTCGCACGCTGCGTTAGTGGCGGCTACAGTGAATCCCTGCGGTGGTACACCGACAGGAATCGAGCGTTGACGTGCAACCCGCGTGAACGCTGGGTTTGTTCGCCGTGACTTTGAAAAGTACCCCTAAAAGTACCAGCAATTTTCAAAGTGTCCCGGCGTGTTGTGTTTTTGATGGGTAGTGATTTGCCGTGTCATTGAGTGCCTCGCGGGCGTGCGCGCGTACTGGTACGAAAACCTGAGAGAGGCCCAAGTCAGTGCTTCGCAAGTGTGAGTCAGCTGCCGCGAAGGCGGCAGAGTCCTACGAGCCTTCGGCGCGCCGCCGCCCCTGCCTTGGCCAGCTACGCGGTCATGCCATGTGCGCTGTCCGTTCGCGTTGCGCGTCGCGCCGTGGGTCAGCGCACCCGGCATCACCGCTTTACCCGGCTCGTTGCGTTGTAGTTCAGTCAGTGGCAACGGCCGGGTACGGCCCTTGCCAGGTCCTCGGAGTGTTCAGGTTAGCGCCGCCGGAGGGCGGCGCGTCATGTCACGTTCGCCCGCTGCG
>JBCKPH010000019.1:0-30924 GCA_038901755.1 Burkholderiaceae bacterium
CGGCGGCGGCCGCACGCCAGGCGCTTGCCTATGCGCCGGCGCGAACGCGCTTCGACGCTGCCTGGCTGAAGCTCCCGATCGTTGGGAGACTGGCGCGGTCCTATAACGCGGCGCGCTTTGCCAGCACGCTGGCTCTGCTGGCCGGCGCCGGCGTGCCGATTCTCAAGGCGCTGCAAACCGCGGCGCTAACGCTCAACAACCGTGCCATGCGTGATGATGCGCTGCAGGCCATTGTGCTGGTGCGCGAAGGCGCGCCGCTGGCTTCAGCGCTCGCGCAAAAGCAAAGGTTTCCCGGCATTCTTTGCGCGTTTGCCCGGCTCGGTGAGCAGACCGGCGAATTGCCACGGATGTTGCAGCGCACTGCCGTTCAGCTTGGCAACGACGTGCAACGGCGCGCCCTGCAGCTCGCCACCTTGCTTGAGCCCTTGCTCGTGGTGCTGATGGGTCTGGTGGTGCTGGTGATCGTGCTGGCCGTGATGCTCCCCATCATCCAACTCAGCCAGTGGGTGCGTTGAAAGGCTGTCAGCGCCGGGTCGCATCGCGTAGGCGCTTTGGTTCGTCCCAGGTCGGCATTCTTTCATTGTGGCTACGAATAAATCCGCAGTGTCGATCTATTTGTAGCTGCGGCTGCGCGCCATCAAGCAAGCCCTATGGGTGAACGGCATGTGGCCCCCTCACCCCTGCCCTCTCCCGCTTGCGGGAGAGGGAGCAAAGGCATTGACAGGTTCGGTGCGCTGAGTGATCGGGAACGGCTGTGGTTATCCCTGCATCCGGCGCTGCCGAATCGGGGCCACCGCTTGCCAAAGCGGGCGCAGAGCGTTCGCCAGCAGCTCGCGCACCGGCACCGGGTTGAGTTCCAGCCCGGCCAGCAGAGCTTGCCCCTCGTCGTTGGTCGGGCGCCACCCCTCTGACGTGGCGGGCGCCATGGCCGCCAGGGCGTACAAGGCCTTGAAGGGCAATTTGTCGGAGTTCACGGCAAACCCGGTTTTGCGCCAGTGGGCAGCACACTGCTCGGCGCCCTGCACAAATCCGGCGGCCCAGCGGACCACGGCGGCGTTTGCATCCGTCTCGATTGATTTTCCGGTTGAACTCAAGACATCGACGGGCGGTTCGCCTTGCGGGTTTTGCGTGAGTACGGCACTGTTGAGATGGTTGTAGAGCTTCATCAGGTCACCCAGGGCTGCGTTCATCTCGTTGAGCGAGGGAGGCTGATCGTTCCCTGCACGGGCGGACCTGTGCATCGCCATCACCGGCGCCAGCCAGGTATTGGGCATGACGATGTCGGGCGACCAGGCGATGGCGGTGATATAGCCACGCAAGCGCTCGTAGTCCGGAAATGCCGTTTGCAGGCGCTTGCCATCGCGGGCGGAAAATTCGGCCGCGCTGGCCATCTGCAGGGTCAACCCGCTGGCTCGGGATTCCTCTGGTTTGGTGCTCCGATTCAACTTCTTTTTCGCCTTGGCTGAGGGCTTGTCGCGCGCGGTGCGCTTGGGCGCAGGCGCGGACAGTTCCAGCGAACGCAACCAGCCCAACGCCCCGCTGCGCACCCAGATGGGCCGCAGCGCTGCGCGATAGTAAAACGCTTGCATTTCGCCGCCCACGGCGATGCCCGGGCCGCCTTCGTCTGGCGGTTGATCGAGCAGATCGGGCAACAGCGCAGCCACCATGCGTGGCGACTCGGCATGGGCGCTGCGCAAGGCCTGCTCGGCCGCTGCACGCTGGCCCAGCGTGAACAAGGCGAGCGCCCGGTTATGACCGGCCGGGGGCATGTCATCGGGGTAACGGTCAAGCCATTGCAGGGCCTCGGCAGCGCGATCCGTTTCCAGGCAGCGCTGCACCAGCAAATCGCGCCAGCCGTGGTTGTCGTTCGGGTTGAGCGCCAGCATCCAGCGCATCAGCGGTTCGGCGCCTTCGTCGTCTCCCATTTGGCGCGCGAATTCAATGGCCTGCGCAATGACGCGCAGAAATGCCCGGCTGTCCTGCATGCCCCACTGCACCCGGCATGTCTCACCCTGCAACAGGGCGCGGCACACCGCCACAGCATGTGCCGCCATAGCGCGCGCCGCCACCAGCAATGCCCGGGCTTGCGAATCGTCCGACATCTGGCGCGCCGCCAGCAGCAGGTCATTCAGCACGTTCACGCTCAACCAGGCCTCGGGATGCTTGGTCAGAAACGCCTGCACGGCCTCGGTATCCTCCAGGATCGACGACGCGTCGCCCTCCAGGTGGGTGAGCATCGGCACTTCGACCGGGAAGCGCTTGCGCCAGCGCCGCTCCATGCCGGCCAGAGCCTTGCCCGGCGCTATGCCGAGCACGGCCATGTCGTCCCCCTCCATGGGCGGCATGCGCTCAAGGTGGTGCAGGCCGCGGCAGTGGGCCTCGTCAAAACTGTCTGGAGCGGCATTGAGCAGAGCCAGCCAGTGCCGCTCTTCGTCATCAAGCTCGTCGTCCGCGGGTGCCAGCCGATGGATGGCTGCCAGGCCATCGCGTCCAAGAGCAACCAGCACCTCGGCCAGCTCCAGATAGCCCAGCCTGCGCGCTTTGGCCGCCAGCAGCGGGCCACGCAACTGCGCCTCCTTGGCGCGCCCTTGCGCCAGCAGCGTCACCAGTTCCAGATGCAGCAACTGCGGGTCGTCGGGATTGAAGCGCTGGGTCTCGTGGAACAACGCCCAGGCTGCTTCATATTCGCCACGGTCGGCCAGCATCGTCACGCGGCGGCAGCGCGCGCTGGTGGCCAAATCTTTGTTGGCGCAAGTGCTCACCGCGCGCACCAGGTGATCACGACGCGTCTCCTGGCCCAGCTCGAACAAGGCATCCAGCAAAATCTCGAACGCTTCTTCATGACGCCCGTCCAGGCCGGCGGGATCAAGAAAAAGCGGCTCCAGCAAGTCGGCCGCACGCTGGTCGCCGTGATCCTGCTGGATGCGCATGGCAGCCAAGGCCAAGCCGGCCGGCGGAATCTGCCGCAATTGCGCGCTCGTCATCTTTGCCGGATCCATGGTTGCAAGGACCAGGCCCAGCGCATGGTCGGGGTCAATCGCCTCGGGCAGGTCCGCCAAACTGGCACAGCATTGCTTGAACTTGCGCCCCGAGCCGCAGTAACACCGGTCATTGCGCTCCGGCCTGGGCAGCGTCTGCTTGCGCCAGCGCAGGGCCGGTATCGGTATGTCGCTCCAGAACTTGCGGGCCAGGGCGAGCACCAAGCGCCGCGCATGGTCAGCATCGTCTCCATTGGCATCCGCGATGGGGTCCAGATGCGCTTGCATGCTGGCGCAGAACCAGTCGCAAAAGTCCTGCAGCGACTCACCTCCAAGGATACGCGGGACGGCTTCCTGACCGATGCGAAAAAGAGCTTCTTGCAGCTTGGTGGGGGAATCGACCGGGGATTTCATAGATCTGAGTATGTTGCCACATGGGCGCAATCGGGCACCGGCCGAATGCTCACACCCAATGTGGCGGATCAGTTGAAAAGGCGCGCCCTGGGTGTCTGGCATTGAAGCCGGCCAAGCTTCGGCCGCTGGCCGATTATCGCAACCATCTTGAGCGGCGAACCCTAGCCTTTTCTGTCGGCGCGAGGGCCGCAGTCAACCCGAGAACCGCAGAGTCTGCGCAGCGAGATGGCGGTACAGCAGGCAGTAGCCGACGCAGAACAGCAGCACGCATAGCGCCAATGATCCGGTATCGGCACGCAACAAGACGCCAAGGGCTGCCAGTGCCGCGGCAAGCCACCAGTAGTAGGGTGCCACCCGGCTGTTGTGCGTCGTCGCTTCGCGCGGGTCGACGGGCCGATCAGCATCCACAAGCCAGCGATAGAGCAACTGATGCAGATGCAGGTCATCCGGTTTCCCGACGGCATGACCACGGGCATTCCGCCTCCGGTAGATCGAATACAGGGTTTCGAAGATGGGATAGGCCAGCAACAGGACCGGGAACCATGGCGAGATCTCGGGGTTGCGAACCACCAGCAGTATGGAGATTTCGGCGATCACGAATCCGAGCAGATAGGCGCCGCCGTCGCCGAGAAACATCTTGCCGCCAGGCCAGTTCCAGGTGAGGAAGCCCAGAACCGCACCGATCATGCTGAGAGAAATGCCCAACAGCAGCCAGTCCGCCGTCAACGTGGCGGCGGCGGCCAATGCGGCCAGAACGATCACTGAGTAGCCCGCGGCCAGTCCGTTGTAGCCGTCGATGATATTGATGGCGTTGGCGACGCCCGCCACGGCCACGGCGGTTAGAAGAATCGCCAACGGCATCCAGGACAGCGCCGCATCAATCATGGGGACGTCAAGCCGATTCAACACGGCGCCCAGCAGCCAGGCCGCCAGCAGACCTGATGCCATGGTGAGCAGCAGGCGGTCAAGTGCACCCACGCGCTTGGTCAGGTCTTCGGTCAGGCCGCCGAGAAACGCCGGTGTCGCGGCAATAAGGAGGTAGCCCATATCGCTTGGGTTCACGCGGTACCAGGGTTGCAGCAGCAGCGATGCCCCAGCCGCTGCGACCAAGGCGCACATGAGCGGCACGCCGCCGACACGCGCCGTCGGGGTGACATGAAACTTCTGCGGGCCGCTGTCTACCGGGTCATGGCTCAAATGGGCGTGCAGATGCTCAAAGCGCAGGATCAGCCAGCACACCAGCCAGGACGCGAAAAACGCCGCCGCGAGCAGGCCGAAACTGAACGCCAGGAAATGCGCGCTCCGGTCAGCGCCCCCGTCTTGAGCGACCGGACGCGCGCTTCCTGCAGGATTGCAGGTGATCGGCACATGGCCCGCCGACTGGCGCGCGCTGGCCTCGCAGGTAAGCCGTGCCAGCTTGGGGTTGACCGATTCATACAGGGTCACGCCGTTGGGAAGGCGCGCCGAGTCAACAGGCAAGGCTCGCTCTGAGAGAATGTTCTGCTGCTCCGGCGTGAGGGCCGACAAACAGGTCCGGGTCACGGTTCGGCACTGCGGACAAACGCTGAGGATGCTGCTGGCCATCGACGAAATCATTCGTTCGCAACGTTCAGCGCTGGGCTGCCCGTCAATCAGCATGGTCAGGCGCAACGGGCTCTGGCCGCCCTCGTTGCCCAGACTGACCACGGTCTCGATCTGGAGCAGCGGGTGCTGCATGGTGCGGGGCTGCAGAATCGCGACAGCGCCGAGCACGATCACCAGCGCCGCCACGAGCAAAGTGCCGAAGAAGCCACCTCTGTAAAGTCCTGACGCCGTCATGGCCGAAGTCCCTTGCTTGATGCGTTGGGTGGCCGGATGGGCAAGTTGGCCCCAGGCTGTCCACGCATTTCTTGTTGTTGTGCGCCCGATTCTGCCACCAGCCAAACAGTGAGGCGATTAAAAAAATGCCGCAGCGACTAGGGAAACCCTCTACAGAGAAATTTGTGAATTCTGTTAAATTACTTTAAGCCTAAACTAACTGGAGTCCGCCATGACCACACGTCGCCTTGTCCTGTCCCGCAGCGCGGCTGTTCTAGGCGCGGCGTCCACCGGGTTGTTGCTGCCCGGGCTGGCCGGCGCGCAGAGCGGCAAGATTCGCATCGGGCTGATGCTGCCCTACTCCGGCGCCTTTGCGCAACTGGGCGTGGCGATCGAGAACGGTTTTCGGCTGGCGCTCGATGAAAAAGGCGGCAAGCTGGGTGGGCGCGAAGTCGAGTACTTCAAGGTGGACGACGAGTCGGATCCGCCCAAGGGCGTCGAAAACGCCAACAAGCTGGTGCAGCGCGACAAGGTCGACGTGCTGGTCGGCACCGTGCACTCGGGCGTGCAGATGGGGATTCAGCGCGTGGCACGCGAGTCGGGTGTGCTGAGTCTGATTCCGAATGCCGGCGTGCATGCGGCGACCCGTTCGCTCTGCGCGCCCAACGTGTTCCGCACCAGTTTCAGCAACTCGCAGCCAACCCGCGCCCTGGGTAAGGTGATGGTTGACAAGGGCCACAAAAAGGCGGTCTGGATCACCTGGAAATACGCCGCTGGCGACGAAGCGTTCGAGGGCTTCAAGGAAGGTTACGTTGCCGCTGGCGGAACCATCATGAAGGAGCTTGGACTGCCCTTCCCCAACCTCGAGTTCCAGGCGCTGCTGACCGAGATCGCCTCGATCAGGCCCGACGCCGTGGCCTGCTTCTTTGCCGGCGGTGGAGCGGCCAAGTTCGTTCGTGATTACGCGGCCGCCGGACTCAAGGGCAGGATTCCCCTGTACGGCTCGGGCTTCCTGACCGAGGGTGTGCTGGACGCCGTGGGCAACTCGGCCGAGGGCATCTTCACCACACTGCATTACGGCGACGGGCTGGACACCCCGCGCAACAAGGCGTTCCGCCTGAATTACGCCAAGACCTTCAAGCTGCAGCCCGATGTGTACGCGGTGCAGGGCTACGACACCGGCCTGCTGCTGATGTTGGGCGCCGATGCGGTGAAGGGTGACCTCGCGAACAAGAAGGCGCTGTACGCCGCGATGGAAGGCGCCATCATCGACAGTCCGCGCGGCAAGTGGAAGATGAGCAAGGCGCACAACCCGATTCAGGACATCTACCTGCGCGTCGTCGAGGGCAAGGAGAACAAGGTGATCGGCATCGCCGCCAAAGCGTTGGAGGACTCCGGCGAAGGCTGCAAGATGGGTTGAGGCGCCGCAGCGAGGCGCCTGTGCGACTGCGCAGCGGGTGCGCTTCCAATCTGGAAACGGCGGTTCGACCGCCGTTTTTTTGTGGCGTTCAGGTCATAACCCAACAGGTTGGGTTATGATAGACGCCATGGCAAGCATTCGGGACGGTCGATTGCGATGGGTCATCTATCCCAACGATCACGCAGCGCCGCATACCCATGTGATCGGACCAGGTTGGGAGATACGCATCGAGTTACTGGATCCGCCGTCGTTGCTGTCGATTGCCGGTTCACCGAAATCCGGCGAAGTAGCTGCGGCCTTGCTGGGAACCGCCGACAACCTCGAAGCGCTACGCTCACTTTGGAGTACGTTGCATGACTAAATCACTTAAGCCTCAATGGGTCAAGCTGGAACTGGCCCATAAGGAGCAGGCAATGTCGCATGGCAAGATGGAACAGGCGTCAATGACCCGGGCCAAAGCAGCGCGCTACGATGTCCGAAAGAACGTTGTCGTGGTTGAGCTGCAAAATGGCTCGTCATTTGCCTTTCCTCCCGCGATGGCGCAGGGCCTCGCTGGTGCAAGCACCTCTGATTTGTCGATGATTGAAATCACGCCGATGGGGACCGGACTGCATTGGCCACGACTTGACGCCGATTTGACGGTGAGCGGACTGTTGACCGGGATTTTTGGGGGGCGCACCTGGATGCGGGCACACGCGGCCCGTGCCGGGAGCGTTCGATCACCCGCCAAAGCCGCAGCGGCACGAGCCAACGGGGCCAAGGGCGGCAGGCCGAAGTCTTCAAGGGTTGTGCCTGCATGATGTTCCCGACATGATCCTTTGCCACGATGCTGATGCGCAACTCCGTTGGTCGGCGCTTCATCATGATCGTTCACGGCTGCGCTGAATGGATTTCGCCAACGTCCTGATCCAGTTGCTCAACAGCGTGCAGTACGGGCTGCTGCTGTTCATGCTGGCCGCCGGGCTGACGTTGATCTTCGGCATCATGGGTGTCGTCAATCTTGCGCACGGCAGCTTCTACATGCTGGGCGCCTACCTGGCCTGGTCGCTGAGCGGCCTGTTCGGCAGTTTCACGCTGGCGATACTGGCCGGAACGCTGCTCTCGGTGCTGTTTGGCCTGCTGCTCGAACGTCTGCTGTTTCGCCACTTTTACCAGCGCGACCACCTGGACCAGGTGCTGCTGACCTTCGGCTTGATCTACGTCTTCGAGGAAATGCGCTCGATCCTCTGGGGCGACGACGTGCATGGCGTGCCGGTTCCCGAGCTGCTGTCGGCTTCGATTCCCCTGACCGAGAACCTGTCCTACCCGGTGTACCGTCTCTTCATCTCTGCGGTCTGCATCGCGCTGGCGCTCGGCCTGTACCTGCTTATTTCGCGCACGCGGCTTGGCATGAAAATTCGCGCCGGCGCATTCAACCGCGACATGGCCGAGGCGCTGGGCATCAACATCAAGCTGATTCACAGCCTGGTGTTCGCGCTGGGCATCGGCCTGGCCACGGTGGCCGGCATGATTGCCGCGCCGATCTCCAGCGTCTATCCGAACATGGGTTCGCAGGTGCTCATCATGTGTTTTGTCGTGGTGGTAATCGGCGGCATCGGCTCGGTGCGCGGCGCGTTGATTGCCGCCCTGCTGGTCGGCCTGGTCGACACCTTCGGCAAGGTGCTGGCGCCGCAAATCTCGGGCATGCTGGTCTACATGCTGATGGCCGCGGTGCTGCTGTGGAAACCCGAAGGGCTGTTCCGGCAATGAGCCGCCCGCCCTACTCCTCGCGCAGCGGCCTGGAACGGCGAGGCCGCTGATGGCATCGGCCAGCGCCAACCTCGAAGCCCTGCCGCGCAGCGTGCAGGCGACCCTGTTGCTGGGCCTGGCGGCGCTGCTGGCGTTTCCGCTGACCGACTCGGAGTTCTACACCCAGATGGTCACGCGCATGATGATCCTGGCCATCTTCGCCATGAGCCTGGACCTGCTGCAGGGCGTGACGGGACTGGTCTCGCTCGGCCACGCCGCCTATTTCGGGCTAGCCGGTTACGCGCTGGCCTTCCTCTCGCCGCAGGATGGCGCAGTTAGCCTGTGGTGGTCGCTGCCGCTGGCCATGCTGGCCTCGGGTCTGGCCGCGCTGGTCATTGGCTTTTTCGTCGTTCGCACGCACGGCATCTACTTCATCATGGTCACCATGGCGTTCTCGCAGATGGTGTTCTACCTGTTCTTCGACAACCGCGCCCTGGGTGGCTCGGACGGCCTGTACGTCAATTTCAAACCCAGCCTGGCCATCGCCGGCTGGGCGCCGCTGTCGCTGGACAACCGGCTGGTTTTTTACTACTTCAGCTTGGCTCTGATGCTGCTGGTCTATGCCTTCCTGCGGCGCCTGCTGTGGAGCCCGTTCGGCCGCGCCCTGGCCGGAATTCGCGTCAACGAACACCGGATGCGCGCCATCGGATTTGCCAGTTTTCGCTACAAGCTCGCCGCCTTCACACTGGCCGGAACCCTGGCCGGCCTGGCCGGCTACCTGTGGGGCGCGCAGACCGGCTACATCAACCCGGAATTGATGGGGTTTCACATGAGCGCCCACGTCATCATGATGGTGATCCTGGGCGGCATGGGCAACTTTGCCGGCGCCATTGTCGGCGCCTTCGCGTTTGAGGTCCTGTTGCACCTGTTCAAGGATCTGCCGACCGTCGCGTCGGTGCATCTGGGCAAGCACTGGCAGCTCTGGATGGGCCTGTTCATCGTCCTGGTCGTGTGCTTTGCGCCGCGCGGCATCCTCGGCATGCTGCAGTCGCTGGGCCGGGCCAAGGAGGCGCGATGAGCGCAGCAGTCGCAAGCGTGGAAGAGCCACTTTCAGGCGTTGCGAAACCCCTCCTTTCAGCGCGCGAGTTGACGAAGAACTTTGGCGGGCTGGCGGCAGTGCACCAGGTCTCGCTCGACCTTTGGCGCGACCAGATCCACGCGCTGATCGGGCCGAACGGCGCGGGCAAGTCGACACTGGCGAATCTGCTGTCGGGCGATCTGGTGCCCAGTTCGGGCTCGGTCACCCTGGTCGGGCTCGACATCACGGGACGCACACCCGAATTCATTTCCAGGCGGGGCCTCGGCCGCAGCTACCAGAAGACCAACATCTTCCTTCCCTTCACGGTCTGGGACAACGTGCGGCTCGCCGCCCAGTCGCGCCAGCCGCACGCCGCGCACTGGCTGCGGCGCGCCGAGACGATTGCCAGTATCAACGAGCGAGCCGAGCGGGCCATTGATCTGGCCGGGCTGGCGCCGCGGCGCGACGCGATCAGCGGCACCATCAGCCATGGCGAGCAACGCCAGCTCGAAATCGCCATGACGCTGGCAACCGAGCCGCAGGTGCTGCTGCTCGACGAGCCGCTGGCCGGAATGGGACAGGCCGAGGCCGAGAACATGGTGGCGCTGCTGCTGCGCATCAAGAAGGACCACGCGATCATGCTGGTCGAACATGACATGGATGCCGTGTTCGCGCTGGCCGACCGGCTGACGGTGATGGTGAACGGCCAGGTCATCGCCAGTGGCTTGCCTGCTGAGGTGCGCGCCGATGCCAATGTGCAAGTGGCGTACCTGGGCGAGGACGACCCTCTCCCCAGCCCTCTCCCTGAGGGAGAGGGAGCCAGTAGCAGCACGCATTTTTCTCCGGGAAAGCAAAAATCCCCTCTCCCTCCGGGAGAACAGAAGTCCCCTCTCCCTCCGGGAGAGGGTTAGGGTGAGGGCGGCTCGATGAACCATCTGCTGATCGAGGCCCAGGGCTTGCAGACCTATTACGGCGCGAGCCATGTGCTGCGCGGCGTGGACTTCCATGTAGCGCGCGGCGAAACGGTTGGCCTGATGGGGCGCAACGGCATGGGCAAGAGCACCCTGCTGAAAAGCCTGATGGGTCTGGTCAAGCCACGCGGTGGCAGCGTGCATGTCATGGGCCAGGACATGACGGGACGCGCGCCCAATGAAGTCGCCCTGCTCGGTCTGGCCTATGTGCCCGAGGGGCGCGGCATCTTCGGCAACCTGAGCGTGCGTGAGAACCTGATGATGGCCGCACGCCCAGCCCGTTCACGCGACATTGCGCCGGGCCGGACGGCCCGACAGGAATGGAACTTTGAGCGGGTCATGGAAACCTTTCCGCGGCTGCAGGAACGCCTGGGACACGGCGGGCAGCAGTTGAGCGGCGGCGAGCAGCAGATGCTGACCATCGGCCGCGCGCTGCTGACCAACCCGGACCTGCTGATCCTGGACGAAGCCACCGAAGGCCTGGCCCCGCTCATCGCGCGTGAAATCTGGCGCATCTGCGGCATGATCCGCGACAGCGGCATCAGCAGCATCATCGTCGATAAGAACTGGAAGCAGGTGACCCGGGTCACGGATCGCAACGTGATCCTGGTCAAGGGCGAAGTCGTCTTTGCCGGCAGTTCGGCCGAACTGCAGGCCCGGCCCGAATTGCTGGCGCAGTACCTGGGCGTCTGATACGGTTTTGCAGTAAAAGATTCAGATATATGGCACCGGCGGACAGGATCAGGCCGGCGCGGCACTCAGCTCCGCGAATGTCCCCCGCCCTTCGGGCTCCTCCTTTATTTCGCTGCGCCGAGCGCCCCACCGGCCTGATCCGGCAAGCGCGCTGGACGTGCCGGCGCAAATGACGCCACCGATGCCATGGAGGTTGCGGGGCGGCGCGCTCATAATCATCCGTCGCCACAAACAGATCGACTCGCCCCAAGCTCATGCGTACCCAGGTCGCCATCGTCGGCGCCGGCCCCTCCGGCCTGCTGCTTGGCCAGTTATTGCATAAGGCCGGCATCGCCAATGTCATCGTCGAGCGGCAGAGCGCCGACTACGTGCTGGGCCGGATTCGCGCCGGCATTCTGGAGCAGGTCATGGTGGACCTGCTGGACGAGGCCGGCGTCGGCGCGCGGCTGCAGCGCGAAGGCACGGTGCATCATTCGATCGAACTCGCGTTCAAGGGCGAGCGCCATGCCATCGACGTGTATGGGCTTACCGGCGGCAAGGTGGTGACGGCGTACGGCCAGACCGAGGTGACGCACGACCTGATGGAGGCGCGACACGGCGCCAGCCTGCAAACCGTGTACCAGGCGCAGGAAGTGCAGGTGCATGACTTCGATGGCAACGCGCCGCGCGTGACCTGGCAAAAGGACGGCCAGACGCACGAGCTGGCCTGCGACTTCATCGCCGGCTGCGACGGCTTTCACGGCGTCTGCCGCGCCTCGGTGCCGCGTGCCGCGCTGCACGAGTACCAGAAGGAGTATCCGTTTGGCTGGCTCGGCATCCTGGCCGATGTGCCGCCGGTATCGCCGCATGCCATCGTCTACGCCAACAGTGCGCGCGGCTTCGCGCTGGCCTCGATGCGCAGCCCGACGCGCAGCCGCTGCTACGTGCAATGCCCGCTGGACGACAAAGTGGAGGACTGGAGCGACCAGCGCTTCTGGGACGAGTTCCAGCGCCGGCTTGACCCGGAACTTGCATCGCGCGTCATCACCGGTCCGTCCATCGAGAAAAGCATCGCGCCGCTGCGCAGCTTCGTTGCCGAGCCGATGCGCTTCGGGCGTCTGTTCCTGGCCGGCGACGCTGCTCACATCGTGCCGCCGACCGGCGCCAAGGGGCTGAATCTGGCGGCGAGCGACGTCAAGTACCTCTCGGGCGCGCTGATTGAGCATTACCGCGACAACAGTCAGGCTGGCATCGACGCCTACTCGGCGCGCTGCCTGCGCCGGGTCTGGAAGGCCGAGCGTTTCTCCTGGTGGCTGACCACCCTGCTGCACCGCTTTCCCGACAGTGGCGAGTTTGGCCAGAAAATCCAGGAGGCGGAACTCGACTATCTGATAGGCTCGCGCGCTGCGTCGACCACGCTGGCCGAGAATTACGTCGGCCTGCCGATGGAAACCCAATGACCGTGACCAAGCCCCTTCCTTCGCCCGTCCACCGTGCCTCGCCTGCGGCCAAGCCGCTGCGCCCGCTCAAGGGCGTGCGCGTGACCAGCCTGGCGCTTAACATGCCGGGCCCGGCGGTGCTGATGCGCTGCCGGCAGATGGGGGCACGCTGCCTGAAGATCGAGCCGCCAGCACCGAAGGGCGCCGCGCCTGGCACCCGTGGCGACCCGATGGGCCAACACAACTCGTCGGCCTACGCCGAGATGCACCATGCGGTGCGCGTGCTCAGCCTGGACTTGAAGAGCGACACGGGCCAGGCCGCGCTGCATCGCGAGCTGGCCAAGACCGACGTGCTGCTGACCTCGTTTCGGCCGTCGGCGCTGCACAAGCTGGGTCTAGGCTGGAAATCGCTGCAGCGACACCACCCGCTGCTGTGCCAGGTCGCCATCGTCGGCGCCCCTGGCGCACGCGCCGAGGAGCCGGGCCACGACCTGACCTACCTTGCCGACAATGGCCTCATCACCGGCCTGGACCTGCCGCCCACGCTTTACGCCGACATGGGCGGCGCACTGCTGGCGAGCGAGGCCGTGCTGCAAGTGGTGCTGGCGCGTCGGGTCAAGGGAAAGGGCCTGTACATCGAGGTGGCGCTGTCGGAAGCGGCGCGCTGGCTGGCGCTGCCAAGGCACTGGGGCCTGACGCTGCCCGGCGGCATTGTCGGCGGGACCCATGCCGGTTACCGGCTTTACCCATGCAAGGATGGCCGCGTCGCGGTGGCGGCGCTCGAGCCGCATTTCGCCCTCTCGCTTTGCGCCGCTGCGGGGGTCGTGCCCAAGGACCGGCGCGTCATGCTGGATCGCTCCACCCATCAGGCCATCGCTACGTTCTTTCTCGGCAAGTCCTGCGCTGAACTGGATCGGTTGGCGCGGAAAAAGGACTTGCCTCTGCACACGATGGCGGGCTGACGGCCTCCTGGCCGGATTTTGCAAATTCAAGAAACTATTTTGAATTTGCAAAATATCGCTATAGTGCGGGAGCATGATTTCCCGCGACATTCAGCCCCTGTTCGAACGGCTCGCTGCCCAGTACCCGGTGGTCACGCTGACCGGCCCGCGGCAAAGCGGCAAAACCACGCTGGCCAAGGCGGTTTTTCCCACCAAGCCCTATGTGACGCTGGAGGACCCCGACACGCGGCGCTTCGCCCTCGAAGACCCGCGCGGCCTGCTGGCCGGCCTGCGCGGCGGCGCCATTCTTGACGAAATCCAGCGCGCGCCTGAACTCACGTCCTACCTGCAGGGCGTGGTGGATGCCGATCCCGCACCTGGCCGCTTTGTCCTGACGGGCAGCCAGCAGTTCGCGTTGATGCGCGGCGTCACCCAATCACTCGCCGGGCGCACGGCGATCTTGCGTTTGTTGCCGTTCACGGCGGCCGAGGTGGTTCGCATTTCGCCCGGAGCCGCGCGCCAGGACCTGGCCCAGTGGCTGCTTACGGGCTTTTACCCGCGCATCCATGACCGCAAGCTGGACCCATCGCAGGCGCTCGCCGACTACTTTTCCACCTATATCGAACGCGACTTGCGCGAGCTGACGGCCGTGCATGACCTGCGGCGCTTCGAGCGTTTTGTACGCCTTTGCGCGGGTCGCGTGGGGCAACTCGTCAACCTCACCAGCCTGGGCAACGACGCGGGCGTGTCGCAGCCTACTGCTCAAGCCTGGCTCGATCTGCTGCAAACCAGTTCCATCGTGCACCTGCTTGCACCATGGTTCACCAACAGTGGCAAGCGCCTCATCAAGAGCCCCAAGCTGTATTTCTGCGATGTGGGCCTCGCGTGCTGGCTGCTCGGCCTGCGCAGCGCAAACCAGGTGGCACGCGACCCGTTGTGGGGCAGCCTGTTCGAGAACTTCATCGTGATGGAAGCGCTGAAGGACAAGCTCAACCAAGGCGACAGCACACCCATGCATTTCTATCGGGACTCCACTGGCAACGAGGTGGACCTGCTGTTGCCTGCGGATGGTCAATTCCGGGCCATCGAAGTCAAGGCCGGCGCCACTGTGAATCCCGACTACTTTCGTGGTTTGCGTCAATTCGCCAAGACGCACGGTGACCAAATGGAGAGTGGCTGCGTCGTCTATGGCGGCACGCAAGATCAGGGCCGCAGCGACTGGCCGGTCTGGTCCTGGCGCACCCTGTTCAAGCGACCGGAACTAACATAGCAGTCATGACCCGAATCGTCGGAACCCAGAATCGCACGGAGTTCATCCTCGATCCGGCCGAGGCTTTGCTTCGCGGTCGGCAGCTCGACGCCATGCTGGCATCGGCTCGCCTGCCCAGGCCGCGCGGTGTGATTCGGGCCACGCATCGCATCATGAATGAAATGGACGACCGCCGACAACTCGAACTGGCGCGCCGGCTGAACACCGGCACCCGGTAGCGCGATGGAGCAAGACGCCCTGCTTAAGCTGCTGAGTCGCTTTCAAGCGGAAAGTGTGCGCTATGTCTTGGTGGGCGGGCAGGCGATACGGTTAAACGGATTTTTGCGGGCCACCGAGGACATTGACATCCTTCTGCCATGCTCGATTGAAAACGGGCGACGCGTGATCCGCGCGCTGGACTTTCTGCCGTCAAGCCGGGAGCTCGATCCAGCATGGTTCCAGGTCGATACCGGAGCGCCAGAAAACATCAGAGTCGCCGACGACCTGTTGATCGACTTGTTGTTTGCCGCGAATGGCCATACCTTTGAGAGCCTGCAGGATCATGTCCGTATCCTCACACTGGACGGCGTGGAGGTTCGAACCTTGGATATCGAAGGTTTGCTCAAGACCAAAACGGACTATCGCGACAAGGACCGGATCGATCGCGAAGCGCTTGCGCGGCTCAAGCAACAGCTCTGAGGGACCGCAACCAGCGCCGCGCAGTTGCCACCGCTTGCGCGGCCATCCAGACTGCGAACTCAGCCCTTGCCCGCCGCCAGATGAATTGCGGCGCGGATGCGCGGGTAGGTTCCGCAGCGGCAGATGTTGCCATTCATCGCCTGGTCGATATCGGCGTCGCCGGGTTTCGGGTTCTTGCGCAGCAGCGCGCAGGCCGACATCAATTGACCGCTCTGGCAGTAGCCGCACTGCACCACGTCGACCTCGGCCCAGGCCGCGCGCAGCGCCTCGGCCTCGCGGCCGGCCAGGCCCTCGATGGTGGTTACCGCCCTGCTGCCAACGGCCGAGATCGGTGTGACGCAGGAGCGGACCGGCTCGCCGTCGATATGCACCATGCAGGCGCCGCACTGCGCGATGCCGCAGCCGAACTTGGTGCCCGTCATCTTCAGGTCGCAGCGCAGCACCCAGAGCAGCGGGGTGTCGGGCTCGGCCTGCACTTCGCTGGCCTTGCCGTTGATGTTGAGCGTGATCGTCATGATGTCGGGCGCCTCGATCGGATTCAGGCAATTTTTAGCGGCAGCGCGCGCAGCCGCTGCCCGGTCAGCGCGAACAGCGCATTGGCCACGGCCGGCGCGATTGGCGGCACGCCGGGTTCGCCTACACCCTCGGGATGCTCCTTGCTCGGCATGATGTCGGTGACGATCCGCGGGCAGTCGGCGAGCCGCAGCACCGGGTGGTTGTGAAAGTTGCTCTGCTGCACCTGGCCGTTCACGATGTCGATCTGGCCGTACAAGGCAGCCGACAGACCGAACACGATGCCGCTTTCCATCTGCTGCGCGATCAGGTTCGGGTTCACGGCAAAACCGCAGTCGACGACGCAGAACACGCGGTGCACGCGGATCGTCTTGTCGGCGGCCAAGGAAACTTCGGCCACCTGGGCCACGGTCGAACCAAAGGACTGATGCAACGCGACGCCGCGCGCCTGTGGTGCGCCGTCGGGCGCGGCAGCCAGCGGCTGGCCCCAGAGCGAGAGTTCCGCCACGCGGCGCAGCACGGCCAGGTGCCGTGGATGACGTTGCAGCAAGGCCGCGCGGTAGGCCACCGGGTCGGCGCCGGTGGCGGCGGCGCATTCGTCAACGAAGGATTCCTTGAAGAACGCCTGGTGCGAATGCCCGACCGAGCGCCAGAAACCGATCGGCACCGGCAGGTCCACCTTGTAATGCGCCACCCTCGCATGTGGCCATTCATAGGGCTGGTCGAAGGCGCCGTCGGAAGTGGTCTTGTCAGGGCCGACGCCGGGCAGCTTGAGCCATGGATGCAGCGCCTCGGCAAGCGCTGCCTGGGACTTTGCCAGCAAGGGCAACAAGGCTCCGCTGTCCCGGTAGCGCGACATCACATTGGGCAAGATCGACTGGCCCGCCGACACATTGCTCCACGCGACGGTTCGCCCGGCCGGGTCCAAACCGGCGCGAAAGCGCGAAACGCAGGCCGGACGATAGAAGTCGTGCGCGATGTCCTGCTCGCGCGACCAGATCGTCTGCACGGGTATGCCCGGCACGGCCTTCGCGATCTCGGCCGCCTGGGCGACGTAGTCGACGTCAAGGCGACGCCCGAAGCCGCCGCCGATGAGTTGCACCTGCATATCGACCCGTTCGTCGGCCAACCCAAGCACTCGGGCCACAACACCACGCGCGACGTCCGGCACCTGCGTCGATGCCCATACGGTGGCCGCGCCATCCCGGACCTGCACCGTGCAGTTGATCGGCTCCATCGTCGCGTGCGCCAGGTAGGGAGCGCTGTAATCGGCGCTGATGGTCCTTGCGACGCTGGCGAAAGCCGCATCAACGTCGCCACGTTCGAAGTAGATGAAGCCGTCCTTGCGGTCGAGCGCGCCGGCCAATCGGCGCATCACGTCGGCACTGGACAGACCAGCGGCCGGGCCATGGTCCCAAGCGACCTTCACTTCCCTGACCGCGCGCATGGCATGAAACATCGTGTCGGCGATCACCGCGACGCCGCCCGAACTGCCGCCGGGGCCCCGGAATGAAAGAACCTTCCTGACACCGGTCAGTTTCGCCGCCGCGCTGCCGTCAAACGAAGCCACCCGGCCACCCAGCGTCGGGCACATCAGCACGCTGGCGTAGACCATGCCCGGCAGCACAACATCGATGCCAAAACGCGCGCTGCCGTCCTGTTTGGAACTGGCCTCAATGCGCCGCAGCGGTTTGCCGATCAACAGAAAAGCCGCCGGCTCCTTGAGCTTCACCTTTGCCGGCAGCGTCTGCCGCGCGGCGTCGCTTGCGAGTTCGCCAAAGCTCGCGCTGTTGCCTGACTCGTGCAGAACCCGGCCCGACTCCACCCTGCACTGCGCCGCCGGGACCTGCCAGCGCTGCGCCGCCGCAGCGACCAGCATGGCACGCGCCGACGCACCGGCTTCGCGCATCGGCAGCCACAGATCCTTGATGCTGGATGAGCCGCCAGTCATCATCAGGCCGATCTCGCGAACCGTCTTGGCGGTCATCCGTCGCACGCCATCGCGCACCATGCCTTGCTGGTCCGGGTGGAATGCCAGGCCATCGGTTGCGACGGCGATGTTGCGGTAGATGCCGTCGATTGGAGAGTGCTCGATCGACACCTGGGCCCAATCGGCATCGAGTTCTTCGGCCAGCAGCATCGCCAGCCCGGTGTGCACGCCCTGCCCCATCTCGGACTTGGGCATCATGACCAGCACTTGATTGTCGGCGCTGATCTTGACCCAGCCGTTGAAGGCCACCTGACCCGGTCCGAGCGGCAATGGCTTCGATGGCGTCATGCGCTGGCGCGGCGGCAACACCGACCAGCCAATCACCAGGGCGCCGGTCACCCCCAGGCTGGCGAGAATGATGCGCCGTCGGCGACTGTTCATGCGGGAGTTCCTCGACCCATGCTGCCTGAGCCAGTGTCGCACACGATGGCCTTGCCTCAATGCGAATGGCGGTGATGCGCGTCCGGGTAATGCGCATGGCTGTGCTCCAGCGGCGCGTGACCATGCAAATGGCTGTGCCGCGTGCCGGGCAACACAGACTCATCGTGCGCATGCTCGTGATGCAAGTCATCCACGGCGTGCAGGTGCTCATGGTCATGCTCCAGCAAGTCGTGCGCATGCGCATGCAGATGCCGCTCGGTCACGTGCAGCCAGACGCCCAACCCCATCAACGATGCGGCCGCCAGCAACAGTGGCGTCAACGGCTCACCCAGCAAGAGAACAGACAGCAGCGCGCCGGCAAACGGCGCGATCGAAAAGTAAGCGCCCGTACGCGCCGTGCCAAGGTGGCGCAGGGCAATCACGAACAAGGTCAGGCTGACGCCATAGCTGGCAAATCCAAGCAGGCCGGCGCCGACCACGATCATCGGCGCCGGCCAGTGCATGCCCAGGGCCATGGCCAGCGCAGCGGCCACCCCATGAAGCATGGAAGCACCCATCAGGGCAACGCATGCATACGCCCGACCGACCTCAGCACGGGTTGCGGACCGATCCGGCCAGTGCCTTGGACACCCCCGTGGCACGCGGCGGCAGGCCGGTATGCTGCGTCAGCAAGCGCCCTTTGGGTGGCGTTGAGTTCTTGCGCCTTGCACTCTGGTAGCCAGCGCCGGTGAGTGGCTGAAAGCTTGGCACCAGATGCTGTTTGCCGTTGCCGATCAGGTCGGCGCGGCCCATTGTCTTGAGCGCCTCGCGCAGCAGCGGCCAGTTGTTGGCGTCGTGGTAGCGCAGGAAGGCCTTGTGCAGGCGCCGCCTGCGCTCGCCGCGCACGATGTCGACAGTCTCGCTGTCGCGCGTGACGCGCCTGAGCGGGTTCTTGCCGCTGTGGTACATCGCCGTCGCCGTGGCCATCGGCGACGGGTAGAAATTCTGCACCTGGTCGGCGCGAAATCCGTTCTTCTTCAGCCAGATCGCCAGGTTCATCATGTCCTCGTCGCTGGTGCCCGGGTGCGCGGCGATAAAGTAGGGAATCAGGTACTGCTTCTTGCCGGCCTCGCGGCTGGCCGCGTCAAAGAGCTGCTTGAAGCGGTCGTAGGCGCCGATGCCGGGCTTCATCATCCTGGACAGCGGGCCACTCTCGGTGTGCTCGGGCGCAATCTTCAGGTAGCCGCCGACATGATGCGTCGCCAGTTCCTTCACGTATTCGGGCGACTGGATCGCCAGGTCGTAGCGCAAGCCCGAGTTGATCAAGACCTTCTTCACGCCCTTGAGCCCACGGGCGCGCCGGTACAGGTCGATCAGCGCCGCATGGCTGGTGTTGAGATTGGAGCAGATGCCCGGATAGACACAGCTTGGACGGCGGCATGCCGACTCAATCTCCAGGCTCTTGCAGCCGATGCGGTACATGTTGGCAGTGGGGCCACCCAGGTCGGAAATCACGCCGGTGAAACCCGGCACCTTGTCGCGGATCTCCTCGATCTCGCGGATCACCGAATCTTCGGATCGGCTCTGGATGATGCGGCCCTCGTGCTCGGTGATCGAGCAGAAGGTGCAGCCGCCGAAGCAGCCGCGCATGATGTTGACCGAGAAACGAATCATCTCCCAGGCCGGAATCTTCGTCGCGCCGTCATGGCCGCCCTGCGCGTCGGCGTAGCGCGGATGCGGGCTGCGCGCGTAGGGCAGGCCGAATACATGGTCCATCTCGGCCGTGGTCAGCGGGATCGGCGGCGGATTCATCCAGACGTCGCGCGCCGTGGCCCCCGCGCCATGCGCCTGCACCAGCGCCCGCGCGTTGCCGGGGTTGGTCTCCAGGTGCAGGACGCGGCTCGCGTGCGCGTACAACACCGGGTCGGCGCGCACCTGCTCGTAACTTGGCAGGCGAATCACGGAGCGCTCGCGCGGCGGCACCTTGAGCTTGGCCTTGCCCTGCAGCGCCGGATTCGGCATGAAGGTCAGAGGCTGGAAAGAACCCTCACCCCTGCCCTCTCCCGCAAGCGGGAGAGGGTGACGGCCGGCAACTCCCTCTGCCTCAGCGAGAGTGCTTCTCGCTCCCTCTCCCCCGGGGGGAGAAAGAGTGCTTCTCGCTCCCTCTCCCTCAGGGAGAGGGTGGGGGTGAGGGCTATCCTCCTTCACACAGCTACTGCCCTGCGCCTTGGCCGCCTCGCTGGTGGTCAAGTAGGGGTTGACATGCGACTCGATGCGGCCTGGCGCGTCGACGCTGGTGGAATCGATCGAACCAGCCCTTGTCGCTCGCGTCGTCGCTGCGCCGCACGAACGCCGTGCCACGCACGTCGGTGATGCTGTGCGCCGGTTCTTGCGCCGCCAGCCGGTGCGCAATCTCGACGATGGCGCGCTCGGCGTTACCGTACAGCAGCAGGTCGCACTTGGCGTCGACCACGATCGAGCGTCGCACCTTGTCCGACCAGTAGTCGTAATGCGCGATGCGGCGCAGCGAGCCTTCGATGCCGCCCAGCACGATGGGTGTCTCCGGGAAGGCCTCGCGGCAGCGCTGGCTGTAAACGATGGCCGCGCGGTCCGGCCGCTTGCCGCCGACGTCACCCGGCGTGTAGGCGTCGTCGCTGCGGATCTTGCGGTCCGCTGTGTAGCGGTTGATCATCGAATCCATGTTGCCCGAGGTGACGCCCCAGAACAGATTCGGCCGGCCCAGCGCCTTGAACGGTTCGGCGCTGTGCCAATCCGGCTGCGCGATGATGCCGACCCGGAAGCCTTGGGCCTCCAGCGTGCGGCCGATCACCGCCATGCCAAAGCTCGGATGGTCCACATAGGCGTCGCCGGTGACGAGGACGATGTCGCAAGCGTCCCAGCCCAGGCGCTCCATCTCCTCGCGGCTCATCGGCAGCAGCGGCGCCGGACCGAACCGTTCCGCCCAGTACTTGCGGTAACTGGTGATCGGCTTGGCCGCGCGGGCGAAGAAGGAGACGTCGATGGGGGCGTTCATGCGCAGGGGGCAGGCGGAAAAGCAATGCCAGGAGGGGCGTTGTCGGTGCCGCGAGAAGGACCGGCAGTGTACGCCCGGGAGCCCAAGCCTGGGTCGGTGCGCCGGCTATGGGCCCCGGTGCCAGGGGTCGCTCGGGTGACGCCGGCCTCGGCACCGACGGCTACAACGACGACTAACATCGCAGCGATGATTCCATTTTCCGTGCTCGACCTGTCGCCGATTCTCGAAGGCAGCGACGCCGCCCAATCCTTTCGCAACACGCTGGGCCTGGCGCAACATGCCGAGAGCTGGGGTTACCGGCGCTACTGGCTGGCCGAACACCATGGCATGCCGGGCATCGCCAGCGCGGCCACCGCGGTGCTGATCGGCCATGTCGCCGGTGGCACAAAGTCGATCCGCGTCGGCGCCGGCGGCATCATGCTGCCGAATCATTCGCCGCTGTTGATCGCCGAGCAGTTCGGCACGCTGGAGTCGCTCTACCCCGGGCGCATCGACCTCGGGCTGGGCCGCGCGCCGGGTTCGGACCAGGCCACCGCGCGCGCCCTGCGCCGCAACCTGGCCAGCGACGCCGACGAGTTTCCGCAGGACGTGGTCGAGTTGATGGACCTCTTATCCGAGCAGCCGCAGCAGCAGGTGCGAGCCGTGCCGGGCACCGGCATGAAGGTGCCGGTCTGGATTCTTGGCTCGAGCCTGTTCGGCGCCCAGCTCGCCGCACTGCTCGGCCTGCCCTACGCTTTTGCCTCGCATTTCGCGCCGGCGCAGATGATGCAGGCTATCGCGCTCTACCGTGAGCATTTCCGTCCGTCGAAAACCCTGGCCCAACCCTACGTGATGCTGGGCTTCAACGTATTTGCGGCTGATAGCGACGAAGAAGGTTGGTTTCGCGCCAGCTCGTCGCAACAGGCCTTCATCAATCTTCGCAGCGGCCGGCCGAAAAAGCTGCCGCTGCCGGTGCAAGGATTCATGGAGCGCATTGGGTCGCAGGAGCAGGCCCTGCTGCAATCTGTGCTCTCCTGCGCCGCCATCGGCTCGCCCGCCACGGTGCGCGCGAAGCTGCAGGCATTCATTGACCAGACGCAGGCCGACGAGCTGATGATCACCGCGCAGATTTACGACCACGCGGCACGGCTTCGCTCCTACGAAATCGCGGCCGATCTGCGCGCGTCGCTCCGGGCGCCGGCAGCAGTTACCTGACGGTGGCCGCGGTCTGGCCGAACAGGATCGCGGCGCTGCCTGGCAGCGCGGTCGCCGGCTGCTGGTTGATCGTCTTGGCCAATTCGTAGGCCTTGACCGTCGCCGGCCTTGCCTCGATGGCCAGGAACCAGCGCTTCAGATTGGGGAAATCGTCCAGATTCTGCCGCTGACGCTCGTGCGGCACGATCCAGGGGTAGCAGGCGATGTCGGCAATCGAGTACTCGCCGGCCACAAATTCCTTGCGCCCGAGCTGCTTGTTCAGCACCGCGTACAGGCGCGCCGTTTCGTTGACGTAACGCTTGATCGCGTACTCGATCTTCTCCGGCGCATAGGTCCCGAAATGATGGTTCTGGCCCGCCATCGGCCCCAGCCCGGCCATCTGCCAGAACAGCCACTGCAGGACACGGGTGCGCCCCTTGATGTCCTGAGCAATCAGCCGCCCGGTCTTTTCGGCCAGATACAGCATGATGGCGCCGGATTCGAACACGCTCAGCGGCAGCTTGCGCCCCGGCGGCTCGTGATCCACGATGCCCGGGATGCGGTTGTTCGGCGACACCTCCAGGAAGTCAGGATCGAACTGGTCGCCCTTGCCGATGTTGATCGGGATCACCCGGTACGGCAGCCCAAGCTCCTCCAGCGTCATCGTGATCTTGTGGCCGTTCGGCGTGGTCCAGTAGTACAGGTCGATCATGATTGGGGCCGCTTCGTGAGGTTGTCGGTGATGTTGACGGCCATCTTCTCACGCCCGCCGTTGCCTTGCAGTGCCGAGGTCATGGCATCGGCGTCATTCAGCAAGTTCCCTTGCGCTCTTGTCGAGTGGCTCGGCCAGGCCCTTCCTGATGGACTCGCGCATGCCCGGATTCGACAACAGGTAGAGCGTTTCCTGTATGGCCTGCCAATCCTCGGCCGACACAAGGACTGCGCTGCTGCGCTTGCCGGAGATCATGATCGGCTGATGCGACTCGGCGGTCTGATCGATCAGTCGGTACAGGCCCGCGCGGGCTTGACTTGCGGTAATAAACGTGGTCATGCTGCTCTTCAATTGTTTGCTTCGTACGCGAAATCGTACACCGCGTCAGTCGACCTTCGCTCGCGGCCCCGCGCCGCGATGGGAGGGACTGCAAATGGAACGGGCTCGGCGTCATTTCACTCGATGCGATCACTCTTCGCGAGGTTATGGCGCGCGCAGAGTAGTTGAACGTTCGCGGCCGTCAACGACGTTCCGCCCTTTGCAAACGGAACAATGTGATCGAAGTGCAGCTCATCGGTGGCGCCGCACATCGAACACTTGCCCGCGTCTCTGCGCCACACCTCAAGTTTCACAGTGGTCGGAATGATGCGACGACGGTCTGCGTCGAGATGCGCCGGTTGCTCAAAGTCTTCCTCACCTTCGACTGCGACGAGCTTGAACTTGCAAACAGTGCGGACCCCGTCCCGCTCAGTCCACGAATCAACAAGGTGGAAAACGCCGTTGTAGGCCCAGATACCCGAATGGATTTTCTCGTAGACGCGCGCACGCTCCGGCGGTCGGCGACCAAGCTTGGCGGCCTGCGCTGCTGCGTGGAATTTTCCGTTCTGAGTTAGGCCACCTGCTGGGTATTTGAGAGGCTGATCGACGACCTTCGGATTGAGGCAGGACGCCGTCTTTGGCATGTCATGTCCCTCGTATACCAGGATGGTCCCGTCTTCTTCGAGTCGATCGCGATACGGTGCATTTGGCCTGACGGACATGAGAATTACGGAGTGATTGCCGCCAAGTCCAAAGTTCATGCCTCGTTGCAAGCTTGCGCCTTCGCGTCGACACATCTCGTTATAGGAAATGACGTTGTCGCTCACAAAACCTTTCATGAAACCAAGTTCACTGCAATCGGTCGCCAGACGCGGTCACCCCACCACACGCCGCTGCAGCGCCTCTTGCGCGAGCGTGTTGATGCTTTTTCCTTCATCTTGCGCCACGATCGCCAGTTTTTCATGGAGGTCGGGCGAAATGCGCAGATTGAACTTTCCTGAGTAGTTCCGACGCGGTTCAATGCCCTTCTCTCTGCACACCTCAAGGAAGACCCCCAGCGACTTCTTGAACTCCGCCCGAAGTTCCCTCGGATTCTTGCCATAGAAGTCCGCGCCTCCGTTAAGGCCGAGGATTTCACCGCGAAACAAGTCCAGTTCGGCGTCGTACTCGATCCGCGCGCTGTATCCATCCAATGTCATCATGTTCATGGGACAACTCCGTGTTGCTCAAGCCAGTTGCGGATCTGGCGTCCGGCCATACTCCAACATTCAAATGCACTCAACCCCCGAACAGTTCCGAGTGGCTGCCTGCGCGAACAAAGGTGACTTGTTCGCCAGCGCCACTGCCCTGCACCTGGTAGATCAGCAGAAAATCGCCGCCAATATGGCATTCATGATGGTCGGTCCATTCGCCTTTCAGCGCGTGATCAAGCCACTCCGGTCCGAGTGGCAATTCATTGGCGATCAGCAACAGCATGGCTGCCTTGAGCAGCTTCATGTCGCGGTGACCCGAGTGGGTAAGCCGCTCCCAGTCCTTGGCGAATTGACGGGTAAAGTCGCTGGCGCGCGGCAGCTTGGCCCGCCTACTTGTCGCCGGTTTTTTCGAGCTCATCGAACAAGTGTCGTGCGCTGGCAAACCTGGCCCGGCCCATGGAACGAGCCTCGCGCATGGCCGCCTGTGTGGCGGCGTTGGGCACCTTGAGTTCAATCGGCAACGCCTGCTCGGCCACCACCCGCTTCAGGAACAGCCGCACCGCATCCGAGACCGACAGCCCCATGGTTGCCAACGCGTCGGCGGCTTGGGCCTTGGTTTCGTTGTCCACGCGAATGTGAATCATGCTAGTTTTGGTCATCGTGGTCCTCGGTGCGAACGATGCAATTACATCGCAGTTGAGAATCTTGTCGGCGCAACTCTTGGTGTCTGCTCAGACCTTGCGCCCACCCACAAAGACCGCGTCGATGCTCAGGGCGCGGTCCAGCACCACGAGGTCGGCGTCGCAGCCGTTGGCGATTTGGCCCTTGCTTGTCAGGCCCAGATACTGCGCTGGGTAGAGTGACATGCGGCGCGAAGCCTCGGCCAGCGACATCGGCAGCGACACCAGGTTGCGAAAGCCCTGGTCGGTGGTCAATGCGCTGCCGGCCAGGGTGCCGTCGGCCAGCCGCACTGCGCCCAGGCATTTGTGCACGCGCTGCCGGCCCAGCGCGTATTCGCCGTCGGGCATACCGGCGGCGGCGGTGGCATCGGTCACCGCATACAGCTTCGGGATGGCGCGCAGCGCCACCCGCACCGCGCCCGGATGAACGGTGATGAAGTCGGTGATCAGTTCGGCGTACTCGGCATGCGCCAGCGCCGCGCCGACGACACCCGGGCCGCGCTGGTGCAGCGGACTCATCGCGTTGAACAGATGGGTGAAGCCGGCGAGCCCATTGGCCAGCGCCTGGCAACCCTGCTCGTAGCTGGCCGTGCTGTGCCCCATCTGCACACGGATGCCGCGCTGCGACAGCGCCGACACAAGGGCCATGTTTCCTTCGACCTCGGGTGCCAGCGTCACGACGCGGATCGGCGCAATAGCCGACCAGCGCTCGACCGCGTCGATGTCACCGGGCACGCAGAAGTCCGGCTGGGCACCCAGCTTGGCGGCGCTGATGAAAGGCCCTTCCAGGTGCACGCCCAGCACATCAGCACAGGCCTCGCGAGCCGGCGCGACGAGGTGGCGCGCCACCCCAGCGAACGCGCGGTCGATGTCGGCCGCCGGCGCGGTCATGGTGGTGGCCAGCATCGCGGTCGTGCCGTGGCGCGCGTGAGTACGGGCGACGGTGAACAGGGCATCACCTCCGTCCATCACGTCGGCGCCACCACCTCCATGCACATGCAGGTCGATGAAGCCGGGCAGGATCAACAATTCACCCGCTCCACGCGGCGGGTCTTGCCCGGCGCTCGGGGCGCGTCGAAGGTCCGGCTCAAAGCCAAGCACCTGATCAGAAAAGCGCAGTTCGCCAAAGCGCCAGCCCTCGGGGCCCAGCACCCAGCCGCTCAACGCCTGTGTGGTGTCGCTCATTGCCCGTACTTTATGTCAGCGGCAGGCCACAGGGTCAGCCGACTATCATCGAACCGAACAAACCCCAGACCCCGCCATGTCCGTCCTGCTCAAGTCCCCCACGGCTTCGTCCATCCCGATCCATGTCGTTGATCGCGCGAGCATGAAAGCGACGCTGGCCAAGACTCCGACAGGCACCAGACGCTGGCTATCCGCCGTTGGATTCTCCGGCGCTGCGGACAGCTTTGCCATGGTGCCCGACAGCAAGGGGCAGTTGAAGTCGGTCTGGGCCGGCGTGTTGAATGCCGATCATCCCTGGGCTCTGGCGGCCCTGCCCAAGACCCTGCCCGAAGGTCGTTACCACCTTGGCCAGGCCGGTCTGGCGGTCAACGCCGAAGCCGCAGCCATGTCGTGGGAGCTGGGTAGCTATGTCTTTGACCTGTACAAGCCGCGCAGCCGACCCAGTGCCGTGCTGGCGCTGCCGCCGACCGCTGCGGCGCGCCGCGGCATGATGCTGGCGACGGCAATCACCGCTGTGCGGGATCTGGTCAACACGCCAGCCGAACATATGGGCCCGGCCGAACTGGCCGAAGCGGTCAAGCTGGTGGCCGAACAGCATGGCGCCAAGTTCAGCCAGATCGTCGGTGACGATCTGCTGCAATCCAACTTTCCGGCGGTGCACGCGGTGGGTCGCGCCGCGACGCGCCGGCCGCGCATGATCGAGCTGAATTGGGGCAACCCGAAGGACCCCAAGCTGACGCTGGTCGGCAAGGGTGTTTGCTTCGACAGCGGTGGCCTGGACATCAAAGGCGCCGACGGCATGCGCCTGATGAAGAAGGACATGGGCGGCGCCGCCAACGCGCTGGGCCTGGCCTCGCTGGTGATGGCGCTGAAGTTGCCGGTGCGCCTGCAACTGCTGATTCCGGCGGTGGAAAACGCCATCTCCGGCAACGCCTACCGGCCCGGTGATGTGTTCAAGACACGCAAGGGGCTGCATATCGAGATCGGCAACACCGACGCCGAAGGCCGCGTCATCCTGTGCGACGCGCTGGCCTACGGCGCCGAGGGCAAGCCCGACTTGATGATCGACCTGGCGACCCTGACCGGCGCGGCGCGGGTGGCGCTGGGCGCTCACCTGCCGGCGCTGTTCTGCCGCCGCATCGAGCTGGCGCGCGAACTGGTCGATCTGGGCCTGCGCATCCACGACCCGCTGTGGCACATGCCACTATGGCGTGACTACCATGGCGGCATCGAGAGCGACATCGCCGACATCGTCAACACCGGTCGCGGCCCGATGGCCGGCGCCATCAATGCGGCTCTGTTCCTGGAAGACTTTGTTCCCGCCAGCCAGGAATGGCTGCACATCGACCTGTTTGCCTGGAATGACGCGAACCGCCCGGGGCGGCCGGTCGGCGGCGAGGCGCAGACCGTGCGTACTCTGCTTTGCTACCTGGAGCAGCGCTACGGGCGGGCTTGAGCCGGCCTCCTCCGGCCTGCACCGGCCTGCACCGGCCTGCACCGGCGCCCTGTCGTGCTCTAATTTCGGCATCACGTACTTGAATAATCGATGCTTGCGAGGACACCTCGGCGTGCTCAAAATGGGCCCACACCTCGACTCCAAGCCATCGCACGAGGCCAACTGTCCAGTTCTTTCACCTCTCAAGGAGACAGGCCCATGAAGGATTCAATGAATGTATCGCGCCGGCAATTGCTTGGCGCATCGGTCGCCGCCGGTGGCCTTGCCGGTGCAGGCGCACTGCTGTCGGTCAGCGCGCTGGCGCAGGGCAAGGTCAAGATCAACATGCAGTTGGGCTGGATCCTGGGCGGCAACCAAATCGCCGAGGTCTGCGCCAAGCGCCTTGGCTACTACGACGTCGAAGGCATCGACATGGCGATTCAGCCCGGCGGCCCGAACATCGATGGCGTCGCCATCGTCGCCTCCGGACGGCATGAAGTCGGGCAGGTGTCGTCCAGCCCATCCAACATGCTCGCCGTGTCGCAAGACCTGCCGATCAAGGTCTTCGCCACCGGACTGCAGCAGCACCCCTACACCTTCTTCTCGCTGAAGAAAAATCCGATCCGCACGCCACAGGACATGGTGGGCAAGAAGATCGGCATCCAGTCCACCGGCATGGTGTTGCTGCGCGCGCTGCTGGCCAAGAACAAGATCGACGAAAAGTCGATGACCATCATTCCGATCGGCAACGATCTGACGCCGCTGCTGACGGGACAGGTCGACGCCGCCACCGGCTGGCAGACCAACACCTCGGCGCTGAAGCCCTTCGGCACCGATCGGGTCGACCTGCGCCTGTGGGACACCGGGGTTCGGCTCTACGCCCTGCCCTATTACGCGACCACAACGACGCTGCAGAATCAGCCCGAGACCCTGGTGCGCTTCCTGCGCGCGACAGCGCGCGGCTGGGCCTACGCCAACAAGAACCGGGATCCGGCGGTCGACCTGTTGATCAAGGAGTATCCGAACCTGAACGCCGCCGACGAGCGCGTGGCCATCGATTCGCTGATGAGCTACGCCTACAACGCGCAAACCCAGGCCAATGGCTGGGGCGCCATGGACCGTGGCGTCTGGCAGGATCAGATCACGCAGTTCGCCGACCTGGGACAGTTCACCAAGCGCGTACCCAAGGTGGACGAAGTCATGACGATGGACGTTCTCAACGCCACGCGCGAGTACCGGCTGCGTAATTCCTAGTCCGCGGGTCCGCTGCCCCGATCATGCTCGTTGCCGACACGCCTGTGCTGAGCGCACAGAGGGCAGCCGCAGCCCAAAGCTTGGGCTACGGCACCGCCTTCCCGCAGATTGCCGTCAGCTGCAACGACGTGACGGTGCGCTTTTTTTCCGAGCAGCGCAGCGTGACCGCCCTGCAGGGGGTCAGTCTGGAGGTGGGTTCCGGCGAGTTCCTGACTCTGGTCGGGCCCTCAGGCTGCGGCAAGTCAACCTTTTTGCGGGTCGTGGCCGACCTGATCCCGCCCAGCAGCGGAACCCTCTCGGTGCTGGGCGTCACGCCGGAGGCGGCGCGGCTGCGCCGTGACATCGGCTTTGTGTTTCAGGATCCCGCGCTGCTACCCTGGCGCACCGCGCTGCAAAACGTCGAGTTGCCGCTGGAGGTGGCGCGCGGCCGGACTCAGTCGGCCCGGGCTGCGCGTGCCACGCCACGCGAGTTGTTGGAACTGGTCGGCCTAAAGGGTAGCGAGCAGGCCTACCCGCACGAACTCTCAGGCGGCATGCGCCAGCGCGTCTCGATTGCCCGCGCGCTGGTCAGCGACCCGCGCATCCTGCTGATGGACGAGCCGTTCGGCGCGCTCGATGAAATCACGCGCGATCGGCTCAACGAGGAACTGCTGCGCGTCTGGCGTGAGCTGGGCATGACCATCCTGTTTGTCACGCACAGCATTTATGAGGCGGCCTTTCTGGGTCAACGCGTGCTGATGCTGGCCTCCAACCCGGGCCGTGTCCAGGAAATCGTTCCGGTGAATCTGCCGCCGCTTCGCACGCTGGCGATCCGTGAGACGCCGGAGTTTGTCGCGCTCGCCGCCTACCTGCGCGGCGTGCTGCAGACCTGCTGACGCTGGCCGCCATGGAGAGACAAGCATGAACACATCGACCGTCAGTGCCCATCTGAACCTGGCCGAGGAAGACGCTGCCGCCGCCGCGCATCGGGCCCTGTTGCAACGCCAGCGCCGGCGCCAGCGCCTGATGCCGGCGCTCGGCGTGTTCGTCCTGTTGTTCATCTGGTGGGCGCTGGTCTGGGGCCTGAATGTGAGGCCCTTCATCGCCCCGTCGCCGATCCTGGTGCTCGAAACCCTGTACGCCAAACGCGCCATCTTGCTGGACAACATGATCCCGACCGCGATGGAAGCGGCAGGTGGATTTTTCATCGGCAACCTGATTGCCATCCTGATTGCCACCGTGTTTGTGCATAACAAGACCCTGTACGAAATCTTCTTTCCGGTGGCTCTGATGCTGAACTCGATTCCGATCGTCGCCAAGGCCCCGGTGCTGGTGCTGCTGATGGGCAACGGCGTCGAGCCGAAGATTGCGATTGCCGCGCTGATCTGCTTTTTCCCGACCCTGGTCAACATGGTGCGCGGCCTGGACGCGGCGAATCCGCAGGCGATGGAATTGATGCGCGTTCTGTCGGCAAGCAAGACCGAGGTCTTCTTCAAGCTGCGCCTGCAAAGCTCGCTGCCCTATCTATTTTCGGCGCTCCGCATTGCCGCTTCGCTGGCCGTGATCGGCGCCGTGGTCGGCGAGTGGATCGGCGCGACACGCGGCATCGGCGCCCTCATCATCCAGGCCACCTACAACTTCGACTCGGCTTTGCTCTATTCGGCCATCGTCATGAGCGCATTTCTGTCCGGAGCCTTCTTCCTGGCAGTGGC
>JBCKPH010000020.1:0-30811 GCA_038901755.1 Burkholderiaceae bacterium
ATGGACGCGGACTTCTCCGGGCTCGCTGGAGTCCGATATTTCCCGAAGCGCAAGTAAGGCTGGCTCACAGAAGGTATTTGGACTCCCCCACAGCGGTCAGGGCCGAGCAGCAAAGCTTTCCGCGCTGGCCATCGGCCAGTACAGCCGGTACACGGCATGGCTTTGCAGCGCCTCGCCGGTCAGGAGCGAACCTGATGCGACTTGCGGCACCAGGTTGGCCAGCAGTCGAACCTCGTTCGCGTTGATGCGGCGCACGATGTGATGGGCCCGGATTTCACGCGGATGCGTGAGGCCGGCTGCCTGCACCAGTTCCTTCAATGCCTCCAGCGTGTTCTGATGAAAGCGAAAGACCCGCTCGCTCTTGTCGGTCACGATCAGCGCGCGCTGGCGCAGCGGGTCCTGCGTCGTCACGCCGGTCGGGCAGTTCCCGGTATGGCAGGTCTGCGCCTGGATGCAGCCCAGGGCAAACATGAAGCCGCGCGCCGCGTTGCACCAGTCCGTGCCGAGCGCCATCAGACGCGCTATGTCAAAGGCGCTGACCACCTTGCCGGCACTGCCAATGCGCACCTTGCCGCGCAGCCCCACCCCCTTCAGGGTGTTGTGCACCAGCAGCAGCCCCTCCTGCAACGGCGCGCCGACATGGTCGGTAAATTCCACCGGGGCGGCGCCGGTTCCGCCCTCGGCGCCGTCGACCACGATGAAATCCGGCGTGATGCCGGTTTCCAGCATCGCCTTGACAATGGCGAACCATTCCCAGGGGTGGCCGATGCACAGCTTGAAGCCGGTCGGTTTGCCGCCTGAGAGGTCACGCAAGCGGTCGATGAAGAGCATCATTTCCTTCGGCGTCGAAAACGCGCTGTGCGCATCCGGCGAGAGACAATCCACGCCAGCCGGAACACCGCGGGCCTGGGCGATTTCGGCCGTGACCTTGGCCCCAGGCAGGACGCCGCCGTGGCCCGGCTTGGCGCCCTGGCTAAGCTTGATCTCGATCATCTTGACCTGCTCTTCGCAGGCGTTCAGGGCGAACCGCTCGGCGTTGAAGGTTCCGTCGCTGTTGCGGCAGCCAAAGTAACCCGAGCCCACTTCCCAGATCAGGTCGCCGCCGTTCGCTCGGTGGTGCACCGAGATCGAGCCCTCGCCGGTGTCGTGGGCAAAGCCGCCCCGCTTGGCGCCGGCATTGAGGGCGCGAATGGCATTGGCCGAGAGCGAGCCGAAGCTCATGGCCGAGATGTTGAAGACGCTGGCCTCGTAGGGCCGCAAGCGTCCGGCGCCGATGGTGACGCGAAAATCGTGGCTGGCAATCGTGGTCGGCGCAATCGAATGGTTGATCCACTCGTAGCCCTCGGCATTGACGTCGAGCTGGGTGCCGAAGGGCCGCTTGTCCACCACCCCCTTGGCGCGCTGATAGACCAGCGAGCGCTGGGCCCGTGAGAAGGGCTGAGCCTCGTTGTCGCCCTCGATGAAATACTGGCGAATCTCCGGGCGGATGTACTCCATGACAAAGCGCAGGTGCCCGATTACGGGGTAGTTGCGCAGCACCGAGCTGCGCTTTTGCAGCAGGTCGTAGAGACCCAAGGCCGACAGCAGGCCGGCCAGCAGCGCGACCAACCAACCCGCTCCGGCCGGCGCCAGCAGCAGGCTCAGGACTAGGCCAGCCAGGCAAAGCGCCAGAACCGTGTAGCGGATCGGATAGATCGAATTCAGGTACGCGAGCATGGAGCCTCCGGAACGACCTCCATGCTAACGGCTGCCCGAATGGCCCTTCAGCGCGCGGTTTGGGCACGGGGGCCGGTGCGCCGATCAGCCGATGCGCTTGAGCAGGGCCTCCAGGGCGTGCCGGACGCTGGCCGCACGCACCTGGGCGCGGTCCCCGGCGAACTGGCAACACTCGGCACTGGTCTGACCGGCCACGGAATAGGCGAACCAGACGGTCCCGACCGGCTTCTCGGCGCTACCGCCACTGGGCCCGGCAACACCGGTCACGGCCAGCGCGACCTGCGCCGGCGAACGGGCGATGGCGCCTTCGACCATGGCGCGCGCCGCCGCTTCGCTCACCGCACCATGTTGCTGCAGCAGCGCAGCCGGCACGCCAAGAAGCTCCGTCTTGGCGGCGTTCGAATAACTGACAAATCCCCGCTCGAACCAGCTGCTGGAACCAGCAAGATCGGTGCAGGCGGCTGCGGTCAGGCCACCCGTGCAACTCTCGGCGCTGGTCATCATCCAGCCCCTGGCCTGCAGCGCAGCGGCAAGCCGCTGAACCAGCGCGGCAACCGTCGGGCTGTCGGCACGGCCCGATTCAGGTCGATCTAAAGGAAGTACCGCCACAGCGCGAACAGGAACAGGGTGCAGAAGGCCGCCACCAGATCATCGAGCATGACGCCGAGCCCACCGCGCCAACCGAAGGCCTTGAAATGCTGGTCGGCCCAGGCCACCGGACCGGGCTTGGCAATGTCGAAGAAACGAAACAGCAGAAACGCCGCCAATTGGCCCCAGAAACTGGTTGGCATGATGAGCCAGAGCACGATCCAGAAAGCGACCACCTCGTCCCAGACGATCGAGCCCGGGTCCATCACCTGCAGATTGCGTGCCGTCACGCTGCAGGCCCAGCAGCCGATCAGCAGCGAAGCGGCGATGAGCAGACCCCATTGCAGGTCGTTCAGCAATGGCTGCAGCAGCAAGAAGGTAATCCAGGCCAACAGCGTGCCCGCGGTCCCTGGGGCGATGCGGCTCAGCCCGGCGCCGGCGCCGAGCGCGACAAAATGCGCCGGATGCGCCAGCAAGAAGCGCTGGTCGGGTCGCTGCGATGCTTCGGTTGTCATGCTCCTCACGCGAAATGGTCGAACGAAGGAAACCTGTCACTGAGCAATTTGCCATCGCCGTCGAACAGGCGCAGGCCCAGCGCTTCCTCGATGCAGCCGATGCGCGTGACCTGCGTCGCGCTGGCTTGGGCGGCGGCCTGCACCGCAGCGCTTGCGCTTGCCGGCGCGGTGAACAGCAGTTCATAGTCGTCGCCGCCCGACAGGGCATAGAACAGTGCCTGTTTGGCAGCGCAGGATTTCAGGTCTTCACTGGTCGCCGTCGATTCCATCACCCAGCGGGTGTCGATGCGGACCCCCACTGCAGAGGCTTTCAGCACATGCTTAAGGTCTCCGAGCAGCCCATCGCTCACGTCAATGGCGGCGCTGGCGACACCGCGCAGGGCCAGTCCAAGCGCCACCCTGGGTGTAGGTTGCTCCAGCCGCAGTCGCAGGCGTTCTAGCCGTTGCGGCTGGACCGGGCAGCAGCCCTGCAGCATATCGAGCGCAAAGCGTGCATCGCCCACGGTCCCGCTCAGGTAAACGTCGTCACCGGCCCTTGCGCCGGAGCGCAGCAGCGCCTGGCTGCGCCCGTCCGCCACCGGCACCTCGCCGAACACGGTGATGCAGATATTGAGCGGCCCTTGCGTCGTGTCGCCCCCGACCAACTCGCAGGCGTATTCGTCGGCCAGCGCGAACAGGCCGCGTGAAAAACCCGCCAGCCAACCCTCGTCAACGCGCCGCAGGGCCAGCGCCAGGGTAAATGCCAGCGGTCGCGCGCCGCAGGCGGCCAGATCGCTCAAGTTCACGGCCAGTGCCTTGTGCCCGAGGCGCGCCGGTTCCACGTCGGCCAGGAAATGGCGGCCCTGCACCAGCATGTCGGTCGAAATGGCGAGCTGCATGCCTGGCGCGGGTTGCAGCAGGGCGCAGTCGTCGCCAACGCCAAGCGCGGAGCGGCGCGCCGCCCGCGTGAAGAAACGCTCGATCAGGTCGAATTCACCCATGGCGAGGGGGATGACGGATGACCTCCGTCATCAATGCAGGGTTCGTCCACCTGGACGGTCGAGCGCGCCGGCGCTCAGGGCGTCAAGCACGAACATCGGTATGTCGGCGTCAAATTTTTCGCCATCCTCGGCAACGCAGAAATAGCTGCCATGCATGGTGCCGGTGGGTGTGCGCAGCCGGGTTCCGCTTGAATACTCAAAAGTCTCGCCAGGTTTCAGCAAGGGCTGGTGGCCGACCACGCCCAGGCCCCTGATCCGCTCGGTCCTGCCATTGGCGTCGTTCACGTTCCAGGTGCGCGAGATAAGTTGCGCCGTGACCTTGCCGGTGTTGCGGATGGTGACGCGGTAGGCAAAGGCATACATGCCCTCGTCCGGCGCCGACTGGTCGGCCAGGTACTGGGCGCGGACTTCAACGGTGAATTGGTATTTGGACATCAAGCTGCGCGGGAGGACTGGCTGCAATTATTTCACCGCGCCGCGGTCCGCGCCGGGAATGGACAAATAATGGCGGCTCAAACGATGGACATCATGCCCAAGACCTACCACATCGCTCCTTCCATTCTCTCCGCCGATTGCGCCCGCCTCGGCGAGGAGGTTCGCGCCGTCATTCGCGCTGGCGCCGACTGGATTCACTTTGACGTGATGGACAACCATTACGTTCCCAACCTCACCTTCGGGCCGATGCTCTGCCAGGCGCTCAAGCCCCATGCCAAGCGTGCCGATGGCTCAGCGGTGCCGATTGACGTGCACCTGATGGTGCAGCCGGTGGACGCCCTGGCAGCAGCCTTTGCCGAAGCCGGCGCCGACCTGATCAGCTTTCATCCCGATGCCTCGACCCATGTGCACCGCAGCATCCAGGCGATCCACGCGCTGGGCTGCCGGGCCGGACTGGTGTTCAACCCGGCCCAGCCGCTGGACGCGCTGGACTGGGTGCTCGAAGACATTGACCTGGTGCTGATCATGAGCGTGAACCCGGGCTACGGCGGCCAGAGTTTCATCGATTCGGCGCTGCGCAAGATCGAATCCGTCAGGAAGCGCATCGACCGGTGCGGCAAGGACATCCGGTTGGAGGTGGACGGCGGCATCAAGACCGACAACATTGCGCGCGTGGCCAGCGCCGGCGCCGACACCTTTGTCGCCGGCAGTGCCATCTTTGGCCAGCCTGATTACAAGGCGGTGCTCGACGCCATGCGCGCCGAGTTGGCGCGCTGAGCCGGTGCGCCGGGCCGGGGCGCCCGCGCAAACCTGCTGTCAGGGCTTGATGTAGGCGTAACGCTCACGCACCTGCAACTGGCCGATGCGCACCACGCCGGAGGGCACGAAGTCTGCGTCCAGGTTGAACTGCTCCTTCTTCATGTTGCGTGCAGTCAGCGTGATCTCGCACACTTCGAAGCGCACACCGCGGGTTTTGAGCGCGTTGACCAGGGAGCTGTAGTCAATGTTCGCATTTTTCTTGTCCTTGGCACCTTCCAACAGGAAGTCCACGCCGTCAGCATGAGTCACGACGATGATCTTCGTGTCTGGCGCGACGTCCAGATGGTTGCGAATACCGCGTATCGCCCGCGTCGCCTGCAACTCCGTGTCATCAATGTGGTAAACGACCCTGTCCTGCGCCAGCGCCAGACCGGCAGACAGGAAAACAGCCAATAGGGCGAGCAGGAAAAGGCGGGCAAAGCGCATGCTAATCTCCAAAATCATCAATTAATTCCACACTAACACAGTGGGCCCGAAGCGAGCATGCAACCCAAGGTCAAGACCGAAACACCAAACATGAGGCCCTTCGATGTCGACGCCTGCATCGTCGATCTTGACGGCACCATGGTCGACACCCTGGGTGACTTTGAAGTCGCCGTGAGCCGGATGCTGGCCGAGCTTGGCCGCGCGCCGGTCACTGGCGAGCCTGTTGCGCGACTGATTGGCAAGGGCTCCGAACATCTGATCAGGTCGGTTCTGGCTCTCTCCGCTCCAGCCGGGACTCTCGCCGCGGACATCGTGCCCGAGCTGTTCGAGCGCGCCTGGTCCAGTTACCAGCGGCACTACCAGGACATCAACGGCCAGTATTCGAGCGTCTATCCCGGTGTGCTGGCGGGCTTGAAGGCGTTTCGTGCCGCCGGCCTGCGTCTGGCCTGTGTGACCAACAAGCCGGGCGCCTTCACCCGCGCGCTGCTGGAGCGCAAGGGCCTGGCGGAGTTTTTTCAGCATGCCTTCGGCGGTGACGCCTTTGCTCGAAGAAAGCCGGACCCGCTGCCGGTGCAAATGGCCTGCCAAGCCCTCGGTAGCGCGCCCGAGCGAACGCTGCTGGTGGGAGATTCCAGCAACGACGCGCTGGCGGCACGTGCTGCCGGTTGCCCCGTGGTCCTGGTCCGTTATGGCTACAACCACGGCGAGCCGGTCGCTCAGGTGGATCAGGACGGGCTGGTCGACCGCATCGACCAGATACGCCTGCTGCGAAGCCTGCAAGCGGCCGCGACTTGATTTGCTACACTTTGCCCATGCCTTTCTTCTGCGCGCTCCACGCAAATCGCCAGCCCGGGTCGAACGACCGGGGAGCCTGGCCCTGGCGCAGTTCTCTTCGCTGAGTCGCCGAAGCGCGGCGCCTGTGTAACTGCGCAGCGTAGGCGACTGAAACTCAGGCCTGCACTGTGCAGCTTCGCAGGCACTTGCGTTACGGCCTGAGTCGCCGAAGCGTACGCCTCTGAGGCGTCGCCAGCACCCGTGCCCGGCACGGGACCCCGATGAATCGATACGGCGCGCCGCGCGGCGAGGCCGAGCTGGAGAGGCAAAGTCATGATCACCGAACTTGAGTTCAAGAGCCTGGCGCAGCAAGGCTTCAACCGCATCCCACTGATGGCCGAGGCGTTCGCCGATCTGGAAACCCCGCTTTCCCTTTACCTGAAACTCGCCCATGATGATGCGGCGGCAAACGGAGCGGACCTGGCCCGCGCCAGCCCGGATTGGCTGGCCGCGCGTAACCCGGCCGCCTACAGCTTCCTGCTTGAGTCGGTGGTCGGCGGCGAGCGTTTTGGCCGCTACAGCTTCATCGGCCTGCCAGCACGGGTCATGCTGCGCGTCAGCGGCTTTGGCAGCGCGGTCAAGACCGAGTTGCTGCGCGACGGCGTCGTGATTGAAAGCGCCGATGCCGAGCGCTACCCGAACCCGCTCGATTTCATCGCCGATTACCAGAAACGTTTCAAGGTGGCGCTGCGGCCGGGCCTGCCACGCTTCTGTGGCGGGCTCGCCGGCTACTTCGGCTACGACACGGTACGCCACATCGAGAAGAAACTGGCCGCGTCCTGCCCACCTGACGACCTGGGTTGTCCGGACATCCTGCTGCTGCACTGCGAAGAGCTGGCCGTCATCGATAACCTGTCGGGCAAGCTCTACCTCATCGTTTACGCCGACCCGACGCAGCCGGAAGCCTACGGCCGCGCCAAGCGGCGGCTGCGCGAACTAAGGGAACGCCTCAAGCGCTCGGTCAGCGCGCCCGCCATCAACGCCTCGCAGCAACATCCGCCGCAGCGCGACTTTGCCAAGGCCGACTACCTGCGCGCCGTCGAGCGCGCCAAGGAGCTGATTGCGGCGGGAGACTTCATGCAGGTTCAGGTCAGCCAGCGCATCAAGAGGCGCTACAGCGAATCGCCGCTGAGCCTGTACCGGGCGCTGCGCTCGCTGAATCCCTCGCCCTACATGTACTACTACCACTTCGGCGACTTTCATGTGGTCGGCGCATCACCCGAGATTCTGGTGCGCCAGGAACAGACCGCCGAGGGACAGAAGATCACGATACGGCCGCTGGCCGGCACCAGACCAAGAGGCGCCACCCCCGAAGCCGACAGGCTGGCCGAGCAGGAACTGGTGAACGACCCGAAGGAGCGCGCCGAGCATGTGATGCTGATCGACCTGGCGCGCAACGACATCGGCCGCATCGCCCGCACCGGCAGCGTCAAGGTGACCGAGGCCTTTGCCGTGGAGCGCTACAGCCATGTGATGCATATCGTCAGCAATGTCGAGGGCATCCTGAACGAGGGCATGACCAACATGGACGTGCTCAAGGCCACCTTCCCGGCCGGCACATTGACCGGCGCGCCCAAGGTCCACGCCATGGAGCTGATCGACAAACTCGAACCGGTCAAGCGCGGCATTTACGGCGGCGCCTGCGGCTACATCAGCTACGCCGGCGACATGGATGTGGCCATTGCGATTCGCACCGGCATCGTCAAGGACGGCATGTTGTATGTGCAGGCCGCCGCCGGCGTGGTGGCCGACTCGGTGCCCGAACTCGAGTGGCAGGAAACCGAGGCCAAGGCGCGCGCGCTACTGCGTGCCGCGGAACTGGTCGAGGAGGGGTTGGAATGAAATCCCTCAAGGTCTTGATGATCGACAACTACGACAGTTTCACCTACAACATCGTGCAGTACCTGGGCGAACTCGGGGCCGAGGTTGAGGTGTTTCGCAACGACGAGATCACGGTGGAAGGCATCGCCGCGCGGCGGCCGGAGCGGCTGGTGGTCTCGCCCGGTCCCTGTTCACCCGCCGAGGCGGGCATTTCGGTCGAGGCGATCCGCCACTTCGCCGGCAAGCTGCCGATTCTGGGCGTCTGCCTGGGGCACCAGAGCATCGGCGCGGCCTTCGGTGGCAAGGTGGTGCGCGCGCAGCGGCTGATGCACGGCAAGACCAGCCCGATCCAGCACACCGGCAAGGGCCTGTTCGCTGGCCTGCCCAGCCCGTTCACCGTCAACCGCTACCACTCACTTGCTGTCGAGCGCACCTCCTGCCCGCCCTGCCTAAGGGTCACGGCCTGGACCGAGGACGGCGAGATCATGGGCCTGCAGCATGAGACCTTGGCGGTGCAAGGGGTACAGTTCCATCCGGAATCCATCCTGACCGAGCATGGGCACGCCCTGCTGAAAAACTTTCTGGAGCAAGCATGACAACGTCGAGCACCGCCGGGCCGCCCCAAGGTGCGAGGGCCCCCTCGGGGGGCAGCGCAGTACACGCAGTGACAAGCGTGGGGGCCAGCACCTTCGTCGATCTGCGCAGCGACACGGTGACCCGTCCGACCGAAGCCATGCGCGCGGCCATGATGGCGGCGCCGCTCGGTGATGATGTGTTCGGCGACGACCCCAGCGTCAATGCGCTGCAAGAGAAGATCGCCGCCATGCTCGGCTTCGAGGCCGCGCTGTTCGTCGCCACCGGCACCCAGAGCAACCTGGTCGGCATCATGAGCCACTGCCAGCGCGGCGAGGAGTACATCGTCGGGCAGATGGCGCATTGCTACCGGATGGAGGCGGGTGGCGCCGCCGTGCTGGGCAGCGTGCAGCCGCAACCCTTGAACAACCAGCCCGATGGCTCGCTCGCCCTGGCCGACATCGAGGCCGCAATCAAGGTCGATGACGCGCATTTCGCGCGCTCCCGCTTGCTGACTCTGGAAAACACGATCGGCGGCCAACTGCTGCCCATGTCCTACGTGCAGGAGGCGACCGCGCTCGCCGCCAGGCGCGGCCTGGCGCGGCATCTGGACGGAGCACGGCTGTTCAATGCAGCGGTGGCGCAGGCGGCCAGCAACGGCGGCGAGGTCCGGGCCGAGGCACGCTCCATCGCGCAGTGTTTTGACAGCGCTTCGGTCTGCTTCAGCAAGGGGCTGGGCGCACCGGTCGGCTCGGCCCTGTGCGGTTCGCGCGAGTTGATCGCCAGGGCCAGGCGCTGGCGCAAGATGGTCGGCGGCACCATGCGCCAGTCCGGGTTGCTGGCGGCAGCCGCCAGCTACGCGCTGGACCACCATGTCGAGCGGCTGTCCCAGGACCATGCGCTGGCGCGGCGTTTCGCCGATGCGCTGCGCGGCGTTGACGCGATCAAGGTGGACGGACCGCACACCAACATGGTGTTCATCGACGTCGTCGATGCGGCGCGCGAGCGCGCTGCCGGGCTGCTGGAACACTTGAAGGCCCATGGCGTGCTGGCCACCGGCCTGTACCGGTTGCGCTTCGCGACCCATCTGGACGTCGACGCCAGCGGCGTGGATCGCGCCGCGCAGGTCATCGCCGACTATTTCGGTCGGTAGCATGATCCCCGGCGTGGATTACCTGGGGTTGTTTGTCGCTGCCGGCTTGCTGCTGAATCTGACGCCCGGCCCCGATGTGGTCTACATCGTCGGCCACGGCTTGCGCCATGGCGCCCGCGCCGGCCTGGTGGCGGCCTTGGGCATCACCGCCGGCTGCTTTGTCCATGTCGGCGCCGCCGCGCTGGGTGTCACCGCGCTGGTGGCAGCATCGGCCAGCGCCTTCACGGCTCTCAAGCTGATCGGTGCAGCCTATCTGGTGTGGCTGGGCCTGCGCATGCTGCTGTCGCGTGCCAGCGCGTTGACGGGCGGCGGGGGGCCGCAGTCGGCCGGTTCGGCCATCGGTCCGGCAGCCAGGCTGGGAAAGGTCTTTTGGGGCGGCTTCCTGACCAATGTGCTGAATCCCAAGGTGGCGCTGTTCTTCCTGGCCTTCCTGCCGCAGTTCATCGCGGCAGACGCACCTTCGAAGTTGCAGGCCTTCCTGCTGCTCGGGCTGCTGTTCAACTTCAACGGCCTGTGGGTGAACGGCGGCTATGCGCTGTTGGCCGCCTGGCTGGCGCAACGCCTGGACATGGTGCAGCGCGCCATGCGCTGGCTGGAACGCGCCATCGGGCTGCTGCTGTTCGGCTACGGCTGCAGGCTGGCCATCGCCGAATACCCCAACCCCTGACCTCCTCTTTCGAAGGACAACACCATGCCGCACCGCACCCAAATCACGCCGCAGGAAGCCCTGCAACGGACCATCGAACACCGCGAAATCTTCCACGACGAAATGCTGCATGTGGTGCGCCTGATCATGAGCGGCGAACTCTCGCCGGTGATGATGGCGGCGCTGATCACCGGCATGCGGGTGAAGAAAGAAACCATCGGCGAAATCACGGCGGCAGCGCAGGTGATGCGCGAGTTTTCGACCAAGGTCGAGGTCGCCGACAAAACGCATTTGGTGGACATCGTCGGCACCGGCGGCGACGGTTCGCACACCTTCAACATCTCGACCTGCTCAATGTTCGTTGCCGCCGCCGCCGGCGCGCGAGTCAGCAAGCACGGCGGGCGCAGCGTCAGCAGCAAGTCCGGCAGCGCCGACGTGCTGGAGAGCCTGGGCATCAACGTGAACCTGAAGCCCGAGGCGATCGCGCGCTGCATCGAGCAGGTCGGCATCGGCTTCATGTTCGCGCCGAATCACCATCCGGCGATGAAGAACGTCGCGCCGGTGCGCAAGGAGCTGGGCATCAAGACCATCTTCAACATCCTGGGGCCGCTGACCAACCCGGCCGGCGCGCCCAACATCCTGATGGGTGTGTTCCACCCGGACCTGGTCGGCATCCAGGTGCGCGCCCTGCAGCGGCTCGGCACCGAGCATGCGCTGGTGGTCTATGGCCGGGACGGCATGGACGAGATCAGCCTGGGCGCGGCGACGCTGGTCGGTGAACTGAAAGACGGCGAAATCACCGAGTACGAGCTGCACCCCGAAGACTTTGGCCTGCCGATGGCCAGCAGCCGCGCGTTGCGCGTCGAAACGCCGGAACAGTCCAAAGCCATGCTGCTGAGCGTGTTGGAGAATCAGGCCGGCGCGGCGCGCGACATCGTCATCCTGAACACCGCAGCGGCCCTGTACGCAGCGAACCTGGAGCCGAGCATCGAGGGCGGCATCGAACGCGCGCGCAAGGCGATCGAATCCGGCGCGGCGCGCGCCAAGCTCGATCAGTTGCGCGCGGTGACGCAGGCGCTGGCCCAGCCGGCCTAGCGGCGCGGACCGACGTTGCAATGTCCGACATCCTGAACAAGATCCTTGCCGTCAAACGCGAGGAGATCGCGGTTGCGCGCAAGGTCCGGCCGCTCGAGCTGACGCGCGCCGATGCTGAATCGCGCGTGTTGACGCGTGACTTCGTTGGCGCGCTGCGCGCCAAGGTCGATGCCGGGCAGGCCGCTGTCATTGCCGAAATCAAGAAGGCGAGTCCGTCCAGGGGCGTGTTGCGGCCGGACTTCCAGCCGGCCGACATTGCGCAGAGCTACGCCGAGGGCGACGGCAAGGTCAGCGCGGCCTGCCTGTCGGTGCTGACCGATCGGCAGTTCTTTCAGGGCAGCGTTGACGCCCTGAAGCAGGCCCGCGCCTCGTGTCCGCTGCCGGTGTTGCGCAAGGACTTTCTGATCGATCCCTATCAGGTGTATGAGTCGCGCGTCATGGGGGCCGACTGCATCCTGCTGATCGCCGCCTGCCTGGACGACGCGCTATTGGCCGAATTCGAGGCCATTGCGCGGGGCCTGTATATGGCGGTGCTGGTCGAAGTGCACGACGCGGCCGAACTGGAGCGCGCGCTGCGCCTGAAGACGCCGCTGATCGGCATCAACAACCGCAACCTGCACAACTTCGAGGTCACGCTCGACACCACGCTGTCGCTGCTGCCTCAGGTGCCGGCGGACCGATTCATCATCACCGAAAGCGGTATCCAGAGCCGCGAAGACGTGCTGCGCATGCGCGCGGCCGGCGTCCATGGTTTTCTGGTCGGCGAGGCCTTCATGCGCGCTGCGGATCCAGGCCAGGCGCTGGCGGCGCTTTTCTCCCATTGACGTGCGGCGTGATGGTGCAGGCTGGCAATGCCCTTTCAGTGACCGGTCCGACCCGAGCCGGCAATGGTTCGCAGCAAGCCCGGCCGGGGTTGCAGCGCTGGTCCGTCGCGGAATGGAATGTGGCGCCGGACTGGCGCACCCTGGTCGACGCCTTCTTCCGCAGCCCGAGCGGACAGAGCCTGAGCCAGTTCATCGAACAGCGGCTCGCGCTTGGGGCGGTGGTCTATCCGGCGCAGCCGCTGCGCGCACTCGATATCACCCCGCTGGCGTCGGTCAGGGCCGTTGTTCTGGGCCAAGACCCGTACCACGGCGCCGGCCAGGCTGAGGGACTGGCGTTCTCGGTACCTGATGGCGTCGCGGCGCCACCGTCGCTGCGCAACATTCAGAAAGAACTGCAGCGCGATCTGAGCCTTCCTCTTGGTCACTCCCTGCTGCCGTGGGCCAGGCAGGGGGTGCTGCTGCTCAACAGCTGCCTCACCGTCGAGGACGGGCTGCCGGCCAGCCATGCAGGGCGTGGCTGGGAAACCTTGACCGATCAGCTACTTGTCGAAGTGGCCACTTACGCGCCGTTATGCGTATATCTGCTGTGGGGTGTCCATGCGCAGAAGAAGGCCGGAATGATCGAAGGGTTTGCGGCCGCAAGCGGTCAAGTGGCGCTGCTCCTGCGCGCCAAGCACCCATCACCGTTGTCGGCGAACCGCGGCCCGTTGCCGTTCATCGGCTGCGGTCATTTCTCGGCGGCTGCGCAGTGGCTCGGACAGAGAGGTTGCTCGATCGACTGGACCGCCGGCGACTGGCCCTGTCCGAGTCCGACCCGTGGCGCACCGATTACCAGCGCGCCAGGTCCTGCCGCAGACGCGCCTTGATGTTCTCGTTGGCTTCAAGTCGTACTCGATCATCAGCCGCGCGGGCTCAGAACACCAGCACCTTGTCGGCCTCGACGCTCCAGTCGGCAAGCTGCGCCAGCGTGCCGCGCCGGGCGCCTTCGATCACCTCGTCGTCGCGCAGCCCGCGGGCGTCCATGCAGGTGCCACACAGCGCCACTTCGCCTTTGCGCAGCACCTTGCCCAGCATCAGTTGCACGTTGTAGTAGCCCTCGGGCACCTTCTGCCCGCTCTTGGCGCACCCGACCGCGTCGGCGAGCAGGAACAGCGCACCTGCTGCCCTTCCTTCCCGGCAAGCGCGGCGGCCAGACGCAGCGCGTTGTAGGCGCGTTCGTTGCCGTAGGGTGCGTCGTTGAGGATGAACAGCGTGGCGGCCATGTGGATCTCCGTGGTGGTTAGGGCCGTGTGATCGGCAGGCCCGCCGCCTGCCACTCGCTGACGCCGTCGAACATTTTGCGCGCGCGGTAGCCGCGCGCCTGCAGCAGCTTCACCGCCTCGTCGGACATCAGGCAAAACGGGCCGCGGCAGTAGGCGACGATTTCCACGTCGCGCGGCAACTCGGCCAGGCGCTGCGCCAACTCGGGCAGCGGCAGCGAGCGCGCGTAGGGCAGGTGGGCAGTGTCGTACTCCTGCTGCGGGCGCACGTCGAGCACGACGACCTCGCCGCGCCGGGCCTGCGCCATCAACTCCTTGCGCCCGACACTGGTCAACCGATCGGGCTCGGCCATCATCTGCTGCAGCGCCAGACGCAGCTCGACCAGGTGCTCTTCAGCGACCTGGCGCAGCGTCACGCCGAGCTGCGCAACATCGGTTCCGCTCAGGCGATAGACCATGCGCTTGCCCTCGCGCCGGACCTGCACCAGCCGCGCCTCTTTCAGCGCCTTCAGGTGCGCGCTGGCCAGCTTGACGTTGATGGCCACCTCGGCGGCCACCGTTTCGACTGCCTTCTCGCCCTGCGCCAGCATCTCCAGCATTTCCAGCCGCTTCGGGCTGGCAAGCGCCTTGCCCACGCGGGCCACCTGCTCGTACAGAAGGTCCTTGAGTGATCGGTTGTTCATGGTGTATATTCTAACGGTCGTTGGAATGAAAGGCAATTCGCCTCACGTGACTCCAACCGTCTGGCCGATGGAGATCATCATGAATTTTGAGCAGTTCGTCCTGGCCCAGGAGCCGGCCATTCGCTTGGGTTTCTTTTTCGGCGTTTTCGCCGTGGTGGGCCTCTGGGAAGTCCTGGCGCCGCGGCGTGCGCTGAGCGTGTCCAAAGCCTTGCGCTGGGCCAGCAACCTGGGCCTGGTGGCCCTCAACACCCTGTTGCTGCGGCTGCTCTTCCCGCTGGCGGCGGTGGGCGTGGCGGCCTTCTGCGCGGCCAACGGCTGGGGCCTGCTCAACCATTTCCAGGCGCCGTTCTGGGTTGCCGTGCCGCTGGCGGTGATCGCGATGGACTTCGTCATCTGGCTGCAGCATGTCATGGTCCACGCCGTGCCGGCGCTGTGGCGGCTGCACCGGGTGCACCACGCCGACCCGGACTTCGACCTGACCACGGGGGCGCGCTTCCACCCGATCGAGATCGGGCTGTCGATGCTGATCAAGGTGGCCACCATCACCGTGCTCGGCCCGCCGGTGCTGGCGGTGGTGATCTTCGAGGTGCTGCTGAACGTCACCTCGATGTTCAACCACGGCAACATCCGATTGCCAACTGCGCTCGACCGGGTTCTTCGCTGGTTCGTCGTCACGCCGGACATGCACCGCGTGCACCACTCGATCGAAGACGACGAGACCAACTCCAACTTCGGTTTCAACCTGCCGTGGTGGGATCGCCTGCTCGGCACCTACCGCGAGCAGCCGCGCGCCGGCCACGAAGCCATGACGATTGGCATCCGTGGCCATGCCGATCCGCGCGAAGTGGCGCGGCTCGATGGCATGCTTCTGCTGCCTTTCCGGGGCGAGGTTGACGGCTACGCCATCAACCGGCGCCAGTGGTCCGACGAGGACGCGACGCGATGAGTGGGACTACCCTGCGCTGGGTGCTGGGCCTGGCGCTGCTGGCCGTCGTCGGTATGGCCGTGGCATGGCGCGAGCGCTTCGACGCCGCCGCCCTGCAGACCTGGGTGGAAGGCGCCGGGGCGGCGGGGCCCTTGGTCTTCATTGCGCTCTATGCGGCAGCCACGGTGCTGTTCCTGCCCGGCGCGCTCATCACGCTGGTCGGTGGCGCCCTGTTCGGGCCGCTCTGGGGCACGTTGTGGAACCTGAGCGGCGCAACGCTGGGCGCATCGCTGGCTTTTCTGATCGCCCGCTACCTGGGCGCGGACTGGGTGAGCCGCCGCGCCGGGCCCCGTTTAGCCCGCCTCAACGACGGCGTCACGGCCGAGGGCTGGCGCTTCATCGCTTTCGTGCGGCTGGTGCCCCTGTTCCCCTTCAACCTGCTGAACTACGCGCTCGGCCTGACCCGCATTGCGTTCCTCACCTACGTGATGGCCAGCGCCGTCTTCATGCTGCCCGGGGCGCTGGCCTACACCTGGCTGGGCCATGCAGGGCGCCAGGCGCTGGGCGGCGGCGAAGGGATGGTCCGCAACCTGCTCGTCGCGCTGGCGCTGGTGGCTGCCATGGCCTTCCTGCCGCGTTGGCTGCGCAAGCTGAGAACTCAGTCCATGCTGGGCGTTGCAGCGCTGAAGCGGCAACTCGATGGGCGCGAGGATGTGCTGGTCCTGGATGTGCGGGGTGCATCAGAGTTCGCCGGCGACGGGGGCCACATCCCCGGCGCCCGCAACCTGCCGCTCGAGGAACTCCCGCAACGGCTGGCGGAACTGGAGGACCGCAAGCAAGGCGCCATCCGCCTGGTCTGCCGCACCGAGCGGCGCTCGGCGCAGGCCGCGCACCTGCTGGCCGAGGCCGGCTTCGCCGACGCACGCGTCGTCCAAGGTGGCATGACGGCCTGGCAAGCCCAGGGCTGGCCGACAACCCGTGACTGAAGCACGGAACGCCATCAACCAGATCCCGATGTCGACCGCCTTCAAACCTCTTTCCCGGTCCGCCCTCGCGGGCCTGATCCTCGGCCTGGCGGCCATTGCCGCCGTGGTGGCCTCGGGCATCGGCGTCCGCTTCGGATGGTGGCATTTCCTGGTCAGGCTGCGGATTGCGGGATGGGCGGTGGGTGGCGCGGCGCTCGCGCTCGTCCTGTCGGCGATCGGCGCGCTCCAGGCCCGTCCGGGCGCCCGGCGGCGGGGTTTCGCACTGGCCATCCTGGGCCTGGTCGCCGCCTTGCCGCTGCTGGCGATGGCCGTCCGCTGGGAGGTCGCTGCCCGGACGTACCCGCCGATCAATGACATCAGCACCGACACCGCTGACGCCCCGGTGTTCTGGGACATGCCCAACCCCACCGACTACCCGGGCGCAAAGTCGGCCGCGCTGCAACGCGCCGCCTATCCCGACCTGGCCCCGCTGAAGCTGTCGATGCAGCCGGACAAGGCGTTCGCGCATGCGCTGGCCGTGGCCAAGGACCGGGACTGGGAGATCGTTGCGAGCGTGCCGGAGGAAGGTCGCCTCGAAGCGACCGCCAGCAGTCCGCTTTATGGCTGCACGGACGAAGTGATCGTGAGGGCGAAGCCATCGGACGGCGGCACGCTGCTCGATGTGCGTTCGCGTTCGCGCCTCGGGCGCATCGATCGCGGCGTGAACGCGAAACGGATTCGCGCCTACCTCGCCGCCCTCGATGAACAGGCGGGGCAAGCGCGGCGTTGACGTTGGTGCGGGCATGGGCTCGACCAGACCAACCTGTCCGCGCGCTCGGTCAAAGCCTGAGGTCGTACTCAATCGTCAGCGGCGCGTGGTCGCTGAACTTCTGGCCCTTGTAGATCGCTTCGCGCCGCGCCAGCTCGGCGATGCCGGGCGTGGCCAAGTGGTAGTCGATCCGCCAGCCGACGTTGTTGGCATAGGCCTGTCCACGCTGACTCCACCAGGTGTAGGCGGCATCCGTCGCGTCGGGCTTGAGCTTGCGGTAGACGTCAACCAGCTTCGCCTGGTCGAGCAGCTTGGTCATCCAGGCCCGCTCCTCGGGCAAGAAGCCTGAGTTCTTCTGGTTGCTCTTCCAGTTCTTCAGGTCCATTTCCTTGTGCGCGATGTTGACGTCGCCGCACAGCACAAAATCGCGTTGCTTTTTCTGTTTGACCAGATGCGGATAGAACAGGTCAAGGAACCTGAACTTGGCCTGCTGCCGCTCGTCGCTGGTGGTGCCGCTGGGAAAGTAGGCGCTGATGATGGATAGCTTGCGCGCAGGTGTATCGAAGCGAAGTTCGAGATAGCGGCCCTCGGCGTCGAACTCCTTGTTGCCAAACCCGATCTTCACGTCGCTCGGTTCATGCCGCGAATAGACGCCGACGCCGGAGTAACCCTTTTTCTGGGCGAGATGAAAGCGCCCCTTCATGCCGGCGATTTCGTCGAAGTGGCCGCGGATGTCGTCGGCCTGGGCCTTCACCTCCTGCACACAAATACAATCCGGAGCGAAACGCGCGAGCCATTCCTGCAGGCCTTTGCGGGCGGCCGAGCGGATGCCGTTGAGATTCAGACTGGTCAGCTTGAACAAGGATTTTTTCATGACGGCAAGTGAATTGGCCGAAGCTGAGCAGCCGCGGTCCGCCGATTCTGCCAAGGATCGCGCCGCCGACGCTCTGGCGCAGGACTTTGTGCAGTTTGCCCTGGAGACCGGCGTGCTGCGCTTTGGCGAGTTCAAGACCAAAGCCGGGCGCTTGAGCCCGTATTTCTTCAACGCCGGGCTGTTCGATGACGGCGCCAAACTGGGCCGCCTGGCGCGGTTCTATGCGCAACGCCTGCTGCAGAGCGGCATCGGCTTCGACATGATCTTCGGACCGGCCTACAAGGGCATTCCGCTCGCCGCCGCGCTGGCCGTTGAGCTGGCGCGCCTCGGGCGCAACGTTCCCTGGGCCTACAACCGCAAGGAAGCCAAGGACCATGGCGAGGGCGGCTCGCTGGTCGGTGCGCCGCTGCGCGGCCGCGTGCTGATCGTCGACGATGTGATGTCGGCCGGCACCGCCGTGCGCGAGGCGATCAGCATCATCGAGGCCGCCGGCGCCACAGCCCATGCCGTGGTGATCGCGCTGGACCGGCAGGAAATGGCCACCGAAGCGGGTGAGGACGTCAGCTACAGCGCCGTGCAGTACGTGCGCGAGCAGCTTGGCCTGGAAGTCTGCGCCGTGGCGCGTCTGGCCGACCTGCTGGACTGGCTTTCCGCGTCAAGCGACGGCGACCTGCTGGCGCACCGCGAACGGGTGCTGGCCTACCGGCAGCGTTACGGCGTGAGCGACAAGTAGCCCTGCTTCGGCAGCCCTCACCCCAACCCTCTCCCGCAAGCGGGAGAGGGGGTGGCTGCCCCTCAGCGGGAGGGGGAGTGAGCCGCCATTCTTTTGGGAGAGCCGACCGGCTGTTCCCTCTCCCCCGGGAGGGGGTCAGGGTGAGGGTTATGGCCCGAGCTTGCCGCGCAGCAGCTCGTTGATCTGCCCCGGGTTGGCCTTGCCCTTGCTGGCCTTCATCACCTGTCCCACCAGCGCGTTGAACGCTTTCTCCTTGCCGGCCTTGAACTGCGCCACGTTGTCGGCGTTGGCGGCGATGACCTCGTCGATGATTTTCTCCAGCGCGCTGGTGTCGTTCATTTGCTCCAAACCTTGGGATTTGATGAGGTCCTTGACAGACGCGACAAGCGTTCCTTGCTCGGCTTTCATCTCTAGTCCGGTGAGCTGCACGACCACATCCTGAGGACGCCGGTTCCACAGCAAGTCAAACAGTTGCTTCGCGCCGTTTGCGTTTATGGTGCCTTTGTGAAGATGGGTAATGACGTCTGCCAGCTCATGAGCCTTCACTGGGCAACTGTCAATGTCGATGTCCTGCGCGTTGAGCCTCCGAGACACCTCGCCCAGGATCCAGTTGCTGGCCATCTTGGACTGCCCACTCTTCCGCGCCACCGCCTCAAAGTAGTCGGCCATTGCCTTGCTCTGTGTGAGCGTCTTCGCGTCGTACTCGGGCCGGCCGTATTCAGTGACGAAGCGCGCCGCCCTTGCCCGAGGCAATTCCGGCATCACGGCACGCACCTGCTCCACCCACTCCGTCGCAATCACCAGTGGCGGCAGGTCCGGGTCGGGAAAGTAGCGGTAATCGGCCGCGTCCTCCTTGGTCCGCATGGCGCGGGTTTCGCCGCTGTCCGGGTCGAACAGGACGGTCGCCTGCTGGATTGCGCGGCCTTCTTCGATCTCGCCAATCTGCCAGCGCGCCTCGTAGTCGATGGCCTGCTGCATGAATTTGAAGCTGTTCAGGTTCTTGATCTCGCGCCGGGTTCCCAGCGCCGCACCGGGCCGGCGCACCGACACGTTGGCGTCGCAGCGAAAACTCCCCTCCTGCATATTGCCGTCGCAAATGCCGATCCAGGTGACCAGTCTGTGCAGCTCTTTTGCGTAGGCCACCGCTTCGGCCGAGGAGCGCATGTCGGGCTCGGTGACGATCTCCAGCAACGGCGTGCCAGCGCGGTTCAGGTCGATGCCGGATTGGCCGCCGCGCGAGCCGCTGCCGGCGCCCAGTGAGGCGTCTTCGTGCAGCGACTTGCCGGCGTCCTCTTCCAGGTGCGCGCGGACCAGTCGCACCGATTTTTTCTCTTCGCCGAGGAGAAACTCAACGCTGCCGCCCTGCACCACCGGAATCTCGTACTGGCTAATCTGGTAGCCCTTGGGCAGGTCGGGGTAGAAGTAGTTCTTGCGCGCAAACACGCTGCGCGGTGCGACCTGCGCGCCCACCGCAAGCCCGAACTGAATCGCCTTCCCCACCGCGGCGCGGTTCATCACCGGCAGGGTACCCGGCAGCGCCAGATCGACCGCGCAGGCCTGGGTGTTGGGCGCCGCGCCAAAAGCCACCGGCGCGCGGCTGAAGATCTTGCTCTGCGTGGAAAGCTGCGTGTGGGTCTCGAAGCCGATCACGACTTCGTAGCCATTCACCAGCAGGGAATGCGCGCTCATGGTGCGCTCCCCGCCGGCGCTGCCCCGTGCCAGTCCGTCGCCCGCTGAAACTGGTGCGCGGCGTTGAGCAGGCGGCCTTCCTGCAGATAGTTGCCGATCAGTTGCAGGCCCACTGGCATGTTGCCTTGGCCGAACCCAATCGGCAGGCTCATTCCGGGCAGGCCGGCCAATGAAGCGGGCAGCGTAAAGATATCCGCCAGGTAATTGGCGAGCGGGTCGTCGGCGCGCTCGCCGATCTTCCAGGCCACCGTCGGCGCCACCGGACCGGCGATCATGTCGCATTGCTGGAATGCCTGCTGAAAGTCCTCGGCGATCAGGCGGCGAATCTTCTGCGCTTGCAGGTAGTAGGCGTCGTAGTAACCGTGCGACAGCACGTAGGTGCCGATCATGATGCGGCGCTTGACCTCGTCACCAAAGCCTTCAGCGCGCGTCTTCCGGTACATGTCGAGCAGGTCGGCGTACCGCGCCGCGCGATGCCCGAACTTGACGCCGTCGAATCGCGCCAGGTTGCTCGACGCCTCGGCCGGCGCAATGATGTAGTAAACGGGAATTGAAAGCTCGGTGCGCGGCAGCGAAATCTCGACCAGCGTCGCGCCGAGCTTGCGGTACTGCGCAAGAGCCTCGTCGATCGCCTTTCGCACGTCATTGGACAGGCCTTCGCAAAAGAACTCGCGTGGCAGGCCTATTCGCAGGCCATTCAGCGGTTCATTCAGCGAGCGTGTGTAATCCTCAGCGGCAATGTCGAGCGAGGTCGAATCGCGGTCCAGGTCCGGCCCACACATCACCGACAGCAGCAGGGCGCAGTCCTCTGCGCTGCGCGCCAGCACGCCGGCCTGGTCCAGGCTCGAAGCAAAGGCAATCATGCCGTAGCGCGAGGCGCGGCCATAGGTTGGCTTGATGCCGGTCACGCCGCAAAAACTGGCTGGCTGGCGTATCGATCCTCCCGTGTCGGTGCCGGTGGCGCAGGGGGTCAGGCGCGCCGCCACGGCGGCCGCGCTGCCGCCTGAGGAGCCACCCGGCACGCGCGTCGCGTCCCAGGGGTTGCTGACCGGCTTGAAGGCCGAGTTCTCGTTGCTTGAGCCCATGGCGAACTCGTCGCAGTTGAGTTTGCCCAGCGTGACCGCGCCGGCCTGCCCGAGCCGGGCCACCACCGTGCTATCGAAAGGAGAGCGGTAGCCGGCCAGCATGTTCGAGCCGGCGGTGCTGGCGAAGTCTTTCGTGACAAAGATGTCCTTGTGCGCGATCGGCAGGCCCAGCAGCGGCGCGTTGTCCCCCGCGGCCAAACGCTGGTCGGCGGCGCGCGCCTGCGCCAGCGTCACCTCGGGGTCCATGGCGAGGAAAGCGCCCATCGCCGATTGCGCCTCGCAGCGTTGCAGGAAATGCTGCGCCAACTCAAGCGCCGAAGTTTCCTTCGCTTGCAGCAGTCCGATCAACCCGGTCACCGAGAGATCGTGCAAGTCGCCGTTCATTCAATAACTCTCGGGACCAAGAACAGTCCCCGCTCGACGGCGGGAGCGCTGCGCTGATTCGCTTCGCGCTGATTGGGTTCGCTGGCGAGGTCCTCGCGCAGGCGCAGGGCTTGCGGCTGCAGCATGTCGACCGGATGGGCCAGCGGCTCGACGCCGCTGGTGTCGACCGCGCGCATCTGCTCGACGATGTCAAAAAAGCTATTCAACTGGAGCCGCATGCGCTCGCATTCGTCGGGGCGAAGCTCCAGCCTGGCGAGGCCGGCGATGCGGTCAATGTCGGAGCGAGTCAGCGACATGGAAACGGGCAGCAACTCATCGCGGAACGAACTGAAACAGCATGTAAGAACGGTCTCGCGGCCACCCGAGAACCGGGTTTTTCAGAGGGGATGCGGTATTATCCTGCCTTTGGCTCAAGACCCGCGAATTCGCCGGTATCTGCGTCAATAGTGACGGTTTTTCTCCGGTTTGTATGGCGATGGCATGTCGAAGCACGTGCTGTGCCCGAGAGGATTTGCAATGTTTGGAGCATTCAGTCGGTATTTCTCGACCGACCTTGCCATTGATCTGGGAACGGCCAATACCCTGATCGTGGTTCGTGACAAGGGAATTGTGCTGAACGAGCCCTCGGTGGTGGCAATCCGGCACGAAGGTGGACCGCATGGCAAGAAGATCATCCAGGCGGTCGGGCGCGAAGCCAAGGCGATGCTTGGCAAGGTGCCGGGCAACATCGAGGCGATCCGCCCGATGAGGGACGGCGTGATCGCCGACTTCACCGTCACCGAGCAGATGCTCAAGCATTTCATCAAGATGGTGCATCCGCGCGGCATTTTTCGGCCCAGCCCGCGCATCATCATCTGCGTTCCCTGCGGCTCGACCCAGGTCGAGCGTCGCGCCATCCGCGAATCGGCGCTTAGCGCCGGCGCCAGCCAAGTGTTCCTGATCGAGGAGCCGATGGCCGCCGCCATTGGCGCCGGCCTGCCAGTGAGCGAGGCCTGCGGCTCGATGGTGGTGGACATCGGCGGCGGCACCACCGAAGTCGGCGTCATCTCGCTCGGCGGCATGGTCTACAAGGGGAGCGTGCGCGTCGGCGGCGACAAGTGCGACGAAGCCATCATCAACTACATCCGGCGCAACTACGGCATGCTGATCGGCGAACCCACGGCCGAGGCGATCAAGAAGGGTATTGGATCGGCCTTCCCGGGCAACGAGGTCAGGGAGATGGAAGTGAGGGGCCGCAACCTGGCCGAAGGTGTGCCGCGCAGTTTCACCATCTCTTCGAACGAGATTTTGGAAGCCCTGACCGACCCGCTAAACAACATCGTCAGCGCCGTCAAGAACGCCTTGGAGCAGACGCCGCCTGAACTGGGCGCCGACATCGCCGAGCGCGGCATGATCCTGACCGGCGGCGGCGCGCTGTTGCGAGACGTGGATCGCCTGCTGTCGGAGGAAACCGGCCTGCCGGTGTTTATCGCCGAAGACCCCCTGACCTGCGTCGTTCGTGGCTGCGGCATCGCGCTGGAACAGATGGAAAAGCTGGGGTCGATCTTCACCAGCGAATAGGATAGAAATGCTCCGCGAAGCCCTCGCCGCGCGCGGCGCGAGTGATGCAGAGCATCGCTAAGGTGCAGCGATGCCACTCGGTACGCTGGACAGAACCCCTCCCTCGTTCTTCCGCCAGGGCCCGTCGGCGCTGACCAAGCTCGCCCTGTTCAGCGCGCTGGCGTTGTTCCTGATGGTGACGGATGCCCGCTTTCAGCTCACGCAGCCGCTGCGCGCTGCGCTGGCCACGCTGCTCTACCCGATGCAGTGGCTCACGTTGCAGCCATTGCGCCTGGCCCGCTTTGCCGGCAACTATCTTGATTCGCTGGATGCCGTGCGCGCCAATCTGGAGCGCGTCGAGCAAAGGCTTGTCACGCAGGCGCAGCGTTCGGCCCAGGTTGAGCAGTTGGCGCTTGAGAATGCCCGGCTCAGGCAGCTGCTCGAGCTGCGCCAGCGCCTGCCCAGCGAGGCGCAGCCGGCCGAGGTCTTGTACGACGGGGCCGACCCGTACACGCGCAAGATTGTCATCGACCGTGGCCAGGCCCTGGGCATTGCCCCGGGATCGCCCGTGCTGGACGAACTCGGCGTGGTCGGACAGGTCACCCGCGTCTACCCCTGGCTGAGCGAGGTCACGCTGCTGAGCGACCGTGACCAGACGATTCCTGTGCTCAACACCCGAACCGGGGCGCGCAACCTGGCCTTTGGCGACGGCGGTTCGCCCACCGGCGGCCTGGAATTGCGCTTTGTCGCGGCGACCGCCGACGTGCTGGAGGGCGATCTGTTGACCACCAGCGGGGTCGATGGTGTTTACCCCGCCGGGTTGCCGGTGGCCCGGGTGGCGCGCGTGGAACGCCGCGCCGACTCGGCCTTCGCCCGGGTCTACTGCAAGCCGGTGGCCCGCATCGAAGGCACGCGTCATGTGCTGGTGCTGAAACCCTTGACGGCACAGTTGCCGCCAAGACCAGCCACCGAAACGGCCCCGGCAACGGTGAAAAAAGGGGCGCGCCCATGAGAGCGCTTGGGGAGACGATCCGATGATGATGCCCCAGGGACAGCAACTGCTGCTGCCCGCCAACCCCTTTTTCATCGCCGCCTCCCTATTCGGCGCGCTCCTGTTGAACATGCTGGTGAACATCGGCTGGTTCGGCCGCGCCGCCTGGACCCCGGACCTGCTGGCGGTGGCACTGGTGTTCTGGGCTGTGCATCAACCGCATCGGGTCGGCATCGGTGTGGCTTTTTTCTTTGGCCTTGGCATGGACGTCCATCAAGCCGCGTTGCTGGGCCAGCACGCCCTTGGTTACACCGTGCTGTGCTTCCTCGCCATCGCCATTCATCGCCGCCTGCTCTGGTTCAGTGTGCCGTCGCAGGCGGTGCAGGTGCTGCCGTTGTTTCTTGCGGCGCACCTGGTTTCCCTGCTGCTGCGTATGATCAGCGGCGCCAGCTTCCCCGGCTGGGGCGTTTTTCTCGCCCCGCTGATCGAGGCCATGTTGTGGCCGCCGGTCAGCGTGCTGCTGCTGGCGCCACAGCGCCGCGCGCCCGATCCCGATAAACATCGCCCACTCTAGCGCCAAGCTGAATTCCAAGGCATGACCGAGCTGAAGAACCTCGCCGCTGACCTGCACCGCTTTCGGCAACGGGTGCTGCTTGCCGGCGCGGCCGTGCTGATCGCATTCAGTTTGTTGGTGGCCCGGCTCGCCTATTTGCAGGTGGTACGGCATGACGACCTGAGCGAGCAGGCTGAAAATAACCGAACCGCCATCGTTCCGATTGTTCCAAGCCGGGGCCTGATCCTGGATCGCAACGGCATCGTGCTGGCGTCAAACTACTCGGCCTACACGCTGGAAATCACGCCCTCCAAAGTCACCGACCTGGAGCAGACGATTGACGAACTCGCCAACCTGGTCGAGATCGGGCAGCGCGACCGGCGCCGCTTCAAGAAGTTGCGCGATGAGTCCAAGAGCTTCGACTCGTTGCCGATTCGAACCCGGCTCAGCGACGAGGAGGTGGCCCGGTTCGCGGCGCAGCGCTACCGCTTCCCCGGCGTCGAGATCAGGGCCCGGCTCTATCGCAACTACCCCCATGGCGAACTGGGCAGCCATGTCATCGGCTACATCGGGCGCATCAATCAGGCCGAGAAGGAACGCATCGACGAATCCGAGGACCAGGCGAACTACCGCGGGACCGACTACATCGGCAAGCTGGGTATCGAGCAGAGTTTCGAGACGCTGTTGCATGGCCAGACCGGCGTCGAGCTGATGGAAACTTCGGCCGGCGGCAGGGCGGTGCGGCGCCTGGCCAGCCGCAGTTCGACGCCGGGCGACAAGATCATCCTGTCAATCGACATCAAGCTGCAGAAAATGATCGAGGACCTGTACGGTGAGCGGCGCGGCGCGCTGGTTGCGCTGGATCCGAAAACCGGCGAAATCCTGGCCTTTGTCAGCAAACCCACCTTCGATCCCAATCTGTTTGTCGACGGCATCGACACGGAAAGCTGGCAGGCGCTGAACGGGTCGATCGACAAACCCCTTTTGAACCGGGCCCTGCGCGGCACCTACCCGCCCGGGTCGGCCTACAAGCCGTTCATGGCAATGGCCGGGCTGGAATCGGGCAAGCGAACCGCGCAAACGATCGTGAATGACCCGGGTTATTTCATGTTCGGCAACCACAGGTTTCGCAGCCACAGCGACGAGGGGCTGGGCGCTGTGGACATGTACCGCAGCATCGTCAAGTCGAGCAATGTTTACTACTATTCGCTGGCCAACGAGCTGGGCGTCGACCTGATGCACGACTTCATGAAGCCGCTCGGATTCGGGCAACTCACCGGCATCGACATCCAGGGCGAGGTGCGCGGCGTGTTGCCGAGTCAGGAATGGAAGCGCAACACTTACCGTACGCCTGAGCAACAAAAATGGTACGCCGGCGAAACGATTTCACTGGGCATTGGCCAGGGCTACAACAGCTTCACCATGTTGCAACTGGCGCACGCCATGGCGATCCTGGCCAACAACGGGCTCAAGCAAGCGCCGCGGCTGGTCGTTGCCACCGAAAACGCGCTCAGCGGCGAGCGGCGCCTGCTGGCAGGCGCAACGCCACAGGATCTCGGATTCAAGCCGGAGAATCTGGCCATCGTCAGACGAGCGATGGTGGGAGTGACCCAGGAGGGAACGGCCGCCAGGGCCTTTGCCGGCGCCGCCTACTTGAGCGGTGGCAAGACCGGCACGGCGCAGGCGATGACCATTGGGCAAAGGGAGAAATACGACGCGCGCAAGGTCGAGGAACAACAGCGCGACCACGCACTGTATGTGGCGTTTGCGCCGGCCGATGAGCCACGGATTGCGCTGGCGGTGATTGTGGAAAACGCCGGCTTTGGCGCCGCCCATGCCGCTCCGATCGCGCGCCGCGTCTTCGACTACTGGCTGCTCGGCCAGTACCCGAGCGAAGAGGACATCGCCCTGGTGCGCAAAGGCGAGGCGACGACCCCGGTGGGCAAGCCCAGGCTGACCTCCGATCTACCCTGGCCCATAACTGGCGCCGTTGCAGCAGCGCCCAAGCCCGGCGCTTCTTCAGGCCGCTGACCCCCGGCGCCAGCGCGCCAGCAACGCCTACCTGGCGAAAACCTGGGACAGGTCGCCAAAGGCCTTGAATTCGAGCGCGTTGCCTGACGGATCGTAAAAGAACATCGTCGCCTGCTCGCCGGTCATTCCCTTGAAACGGACATGAGGCTCGATCACGAACTTGATGCCCGCCGCCTTGAGTTTGTCCGACAGCCGTTCCCATTCCGGCATCGGCAGGATCGCGCCGAAATGCGGCACCGGAACCTGGTCACCATCAACCGGGGTGTGGACCTTGGGGCCGTTCCCAGTGGCCGAGCGATGCGCGACGATCTGGTGCCCGTAGAAATTGAAATCGATCCAGTCTTCCGCGCTGCGCCCCTCCGGGCAACCCAGCAGCTCGCCATAAAAGCGGCGCGCGGCGGCAATGTCGTGAACCGGGAAAGCGTAATGAAACAGGGGTTGGGCGCTCATGGAGGTTAGTTCGCCGTCGGCATCACGAACTCGGCGCCCTTGGGCGTGCTTTCGGGCCAGCGCTGCATGATCGATTTCTGCTTGGTGTAGAAGCGCACCCCTTCCTCGCCGTAGGCGTGCATGTCGCCAAACAGGCTGCGCTTCCAGCCGCCAAAGCCGTGCCAGGCCATCGGCACCGGAATCGGCACGTTGATGCCGACCATGCCGACCTGCACGCGCCGGCTGAACTCGCGCGCCACATTGCCGTCGCGCGTGAAGCACGAGACACCGTTGCCGTACTCATGCTTGTTGATCAGTTGCAGCGCAGCAGCCAGGTCCTTGACCCGCACACAGCCCAGCACCGGGCCGAAAATTTCTTCCTTGTAGATCTTCATGTCGGGCGTCACGTGGTCAAACAGCGTGCCGCCAAGCCAGAAGCCGCCGTCACAACCTGCGCCGGCCTTGGCCGCCTGGAACTTGCGGCCGTCCACCACCAGACTGGCGCCTTCCTTCTCACCCTGTCCGATGTAGCCGGCGATGCGACCGCGCGCCACGCTGCTGATGATCGGGCCCATTTCGGCATCGAGCTCGACGCCGTTCTTGATCTTCAGCGAGCGGGTCCGCTCGGCCAGCACCGGCATGATGCGATCCGCCGCATCGCCGACCAGCACACCGAGCGAAATCGCCATGCAGCGTTCACCGGCCGAGCCAAAAGCCGAGCCGATCAAGGCGTCCACCGCCTGCTCCATGTCGGCGTCGGGCATCACCACCATGTGGTTCTTCGCACCGCCCAGCGCCTGCACCCGCTTGCCGTGGCGCGCGCCGGTTTCGTAAATCTTCTGCGCAATCGCGGTCGAGCCAACAAACGACACGGCCTTCACGTCCGGGTGCTCAAGCAGGGCATCCACCGCTTCCTTGTCGCCTTGCAGCACGTTGAAAACGCCGTCGGGCAGGCCCGCCTGTTTCAGCAATTCGGCCACCATCAGTGCCGGCGAAGGGTCGAGCGGGCTGGGCTTCAAGACAAAGCTGTTGCCCGCCGCAATCGCCAGCGGGTACATCCACATCGGCACCATCACCGGGAAGTTGAAAGGGGTGATGCCAACCACCACGCCGAGCGGCTGGCGCATGGTCCAGTTGTCGATGCCGGTGGAGACCTGATCGGTGAACTGACCCTTGAGCAGCTGCGGAATGCCGCAGGCGAACTCGACGATGTCGATGCCCCGCGTCACCTCTCCTACCGCGTCGGTGAAGACCTTGCCATGCTCGGCGGTGATGGCGCGCGCCAGGTCGTCGCGCCGCGCATTGAGCAACTCGAGAAACTTGAACATGACGCGCGCGCGCCGGATCGGCGGCGTGTCGGCCCAGTCCGGAAAAGCCGCCTGGGCCGCGGTCACAGCGGCGTCCACCTCGGCCGCGTTGCCCAGGGCGACGCGGCCGGTCACGGTGCCACGCGCCGGGTTGAACACATCGGCGCGCCGGCCGCTCTGGCTGGCAACCCCATGGCCGCCGATCCAGTGGTCGATCAAAGCCGGCTGCGTCGTTGTCATGGAAAGGTCAGGGGCATTCATGGCGCATCCTTCGATAGTCAATGGGCGCTATTTTCCACTCCAGTTCGGCTTGCGCTTTTGCTGAAACGCCTGCTGGCCCTCGCGCGCGTCCTCGGTCAGGGTGAACAGGGCGATCTGGCTTTCGGTGAAGGCCATGCTTTCCTCGAACGCCATGGCCTCGATTTTCTTCATCGTGTAGAGGCCGCGCCGAATCGCTGCCGGCGACTTGTCCAGCAGGCGCTCCAGCAGCCAGTCGAGCCGGGCATCGACATCGTCGTCAACGTAGTTCACCAGATTCAGCTCGAGCGCCTGGGCCGCGCTCAGCGGTTCCCCAGTCAGGCACATCTCATTCAGTTTGCGCCTGGGTATCAGGTGCTGCAGGACGCTCAGCACCTGGGCCGGAAACAGGCCCACCTTCACCTCGGGCAAGCCAAATACCGCGTGCGATGCCGCCACCGCCAGGTCGCACATGGCGAGCAGGCCCATGCCGCCGGCCATGCAGGCGCCGTTGACCCGGGCGATCAGCGGAACATTGCTGCTCCTGGCGCGGCGCAGCAGCTGCGCCAGATGCCCGTAGGGCTCGGAGTAGTCGCTGACGAAGGCCTTTGCCGCCTGCAGGTCGGCGCCGGCGCAAAACGCCTTGACGCCGGCCCCCGTGACAATGATGGCGCGCAGCTCGCGGTTCGATTGCGCTGCCTCGAGCGCCGCCGCCATGCCGGCCAGCACGCCATGGTTGATCGCATTGCGCCGCTCCTCGCGGTTGATCGTCAGCCACAGCAGCGCTCCACGCTGCTGCACCAGCAGCTCCTGCGCTTGGTCCGGGATGTTCATGTTTCGCTTCTCGTCATGCGGTTTGCATGGGGTTATACCTTAGGATGGTGCCTTCCCGAACCTTGGAGCCGACCATCGCAGGCATGAGCAGCGTCCCGAATCAGTCCGTGACCGAGGCGCCAAGTGTCATTTCGACCTCGACGCCAGACGGCGCGCAGCATGAGCTGCGAGGTGAATGGACCGCGGCCCGGCTGGCGCAGGACGGAGCCCATGGTTCGGCGCATCGGCAAATGCAACAGGCGATGGCAATCCCGGGCCGCTGGGACCTGCGCGGACTTATCCGCATGGACCATGTCGGCGCGCAGTTTCTCTGGAACGGCTGGGGCCGGCGCTGGCCGGGCGATGCCCTGACGCGACCGCTGCAGCGCGCCATGCTGGAGCGGATTGCCCGCCTGTCGGCAGAGCGGCCGCGGCCGCCGCGGCGCGAACTTTGGTCCTACTTCGAGCAGCTCGGCGCCGGCCTGTTCCATGTGGCGAATCACGCGCGCGGCATGCTGCTGCTGGTCGGGCAACTGTTGCTCGATGTCCTGCGCCTGCTGCGCGCGCCGCTGGCCGGGCCCTGGCGCGACGTCTCCGGCCACCTCTATCACATGGGCGCGACCAGCCTGCCGATCACGGCCCTGGTCGGCTTCCTGATCGGCATCGTGCTGGCCTATTTGATGTCGCAACAGTTGCAGCGCTTTGGCGCCGACTCGTTCATCGTCGACATTCTTGGCCTGGCCCTGATTCGCGAGCTGGGCCCGGCGCTCGCCGCCATTCTGGTGGCCGGGCGCTCGGGTTCAGCCATCACGGCGCAGATCGGCGTGATGCGGGTCACGGAAGAGCTCGACGCCATGCGCGTGATGGGCATTCCGCACGGCTTCCGTCTGGTCCTGCCGCGCGCCATCGCGCTCGCCCTGGCGATGCCGCTGCTTGCGGTCTGGACTATTCTTGCCGCGCTCATCGGTGGCATGTTGGCGACCTGGTTCACGCTCGACATATCGCCCCAGTTCTTCATCGAGACCCTGCCCCAGGTGGTGCAGCCGGTGAACCTGTTTCTGGCGATTGGGAAGTCGGTCCTGTTTGGCCTGCTGATCGCGCTGGTGGCCTGCCATTTCGG
>JBCKPH010000021.1:0-29402 GCA_038901755.1 Burkholderiaceae bacterium
ATGCGCGACGCCCTCAATCCGCGTTTGCGCTGAGGTAACGCCGCAAGAACATGAATCTGCTGGAAGTCAAGAGCCTGGTGGTCGAGTTTCCCGGTCGTCACGGGACGCTGCGCGCGCTGGACGACATTTCTTTTGAGATCGCACCCGGAGAAATTCTGGGGGTCGTGGGCGAGTCGGGCGCGGGCAAGTCTCTGACCGGCGCCGCCATCATTGGCCTGCTCGAACCGCCAGGCCGCATCCTCAGCGGGCAGGTCCTCCTGGAAGGCCAGCGCATCGACAACCTGTCGCAGGAGCAGATGCGACTCATCCGAGGGCGCAAGATCGGCGCGATTTTTCAGGATCCTCTGACCTCGCTGAACCCTCTCTATTCGATCGGTCGGCAATTGATTGAGACCATTCTTACGCATCTGCCAATGACTGCGAGGGAGGCGCGCAAGCGCGCCATTTCCCTGCTGGAGGACACCGGTATCCAGGCCGCCGAGCAACGCATTGACCATTTTCCGCACCAATTTTCTGGCGGCATGCGCCAGCGCGTGGTGATTGCGCTGGCGCTGGCGGCCGAGCCCAAGCTGGTGGTGGCCGATGAGCCGACCACGGCGCTGGATGTGTCGATTCAGGCGCAAATCATCACCCTGCTGAAAAACATCTGCAAGGAGCGGGGCGCGGCCGTGATGTTGATCACCCATGACATGGGGGTGATTGCCGAAACCTGCGACCGCGTCGCCGTCATGTACGCCGGGCGCATCGCCGAGGTGGGACCGGTGCACGAGGTGATCAACAAGCCAGCGCATCCCTACAGCTCGGGCTTGATGGCGGCGATTCCCGACATCACCGTGGACCGCCTGCGTTTGAACCAGATTGACGGCGCCATGCCACGGCTGAATGCCATTCCCAGAGGCTGTGCTTTCAATCCACGCTGTCCGAGTGTGCATGAACGCTGCATGCTGGAGCGGCCGGACTTGCTGGAGGCGGGAGCGACCAAGGCGGCCTGCTGGCTGCACGCGCCCGAGGCGCAGATGGGTCGGGCGGCGCGATGACGGGCGCAAAGACCGCAGCGAGCCAGGTACTGGTAGAAGCCGCCGGCCTGGTGAAGTATTTTGACGTGTCTCCTCCCTGGCTCAATCGCCTGGTCGAGGGCAAGCCGCGTCTGTTCCTTTGCGCCGTGGACGAGGTCGGTTTTGAAATTCAGAAGGGCCAAACGTTGGCGCTGGTGGGTGAATCGGGCTGCGGCAAGAGCACGGTGGCCAAGATGCTGGTCGGGCTCTATGAGCCGAATCGCGGGCAGGTGAATTTCGATGGCGTGAACGCCAGCGAGGCGTTCAAGACCAGCGCGGGGCATGGCCTGCGCCGGCGCATCCAGATGATTTTTCAGGACCCCTATGCCAGCCTGAACCCGCGCTGGACGGTGGAGGACATCGTGGGCGAGCCGCTGGTGGAACACCAGGTGGTCCAGCAAAAGGACGCCCTTGAACAGCGCGTGAGCGAGCTGCTGTTGTCGGTTGGCCTGAGTCCGCTAGACATGATCAAGTACCCGCACCAGTTCTCGGGGGGGCAACGCCAGCGCATTTCCATTGCACGGGCCTTGGCGACACGGCCTGAATTTCTGGTGTGCGACGAGCCGACTTCAGCGCTGGACGTGAGTGTGCAGGCTCAGGTGCTCAACATCATGAAGGATCTGCAGCGTGAACTGGGGCTGACCTACCTGTTCATCTCGCACAACCTGGCGGTGGTGCGCCACATCAGCGATCAGGTGGGTGTCATGTACCTGGGACGGCTGGTGGAACTGGCGACCAAGCAGGAGTTGTTTGCCAGTCCCAAGCACCCCTACACCAGGATGCTGCTCGACGCCATTCCCAAGATGCACGACACGGGACGAGCCCGCACCCCGGTGCAGGGCGAGGTGCCCAATCCGCTGAATCCGCCGAGCGGTTGCACCTTTCATCCGCGCTGTCCCCACGCCAACGCACGCTGCCAGGCCGAGCGTCCGGCACTGCGCGAATTTAGGGGCGTCAAGGTCGCCTGCCACGCCATCGAAGAGGGCCGGATCTGAGCTGCTGGTGGCGTGGCGCGGCCGTTCAAATGCAGCGCTTATGCACCTTCTTCGTGCCAGCAATGGCCGTCCCTTGCGATCATGGCGCTTGCCGCACTTGGCCCCCAGCTTCCGGCGGCGTAGGGCCGCGGTCCTTGCGAGTCTGACGCCCAGTGCGCCAGCAACGGCTCAACCCAGGACCAGGCGGCTTGCTGCTCGTCACTGCGAACAAAGAGGTTGAGGCGACCGTCAATCACGTCAAGCAGCAAGCGCTCGTAGGCGCCGACCCGCTCGGAGCCGAAGCGCTGATCGAAGTCAAGGTCCAGGTGCGCCGGCATGAGCGATGGCATTTGCCGCGTATTGGCCCGGCGCTGGGCCCCGCCCTGGGTCAACAGGTGCAGCTCCAACCCGTCTTTTGGTTGAAGATGGATGATCAACTGGTTGTTGAACCCGGCGGGGGTATTGAAGATGGCGTGCGGGGTGGCACGGAAGTTCACCACGATGCGAGCATCGCGCCCAGGCAGTCGCTTGCCGGTGCGGATGTAGAAAGGGACACCGGCCCAGCGCCAATTGGCGATCTCGGCACGCAGCGCGACAAAGGTTTCGGTCCGGCTGTCGGGCGCAACGCCGGCCTCGTCGCGGTACCCTGGCACGGCGCTGCCGGCAATGGATCCAGGGGTGTACTGACCTCGCACCACATGTTGGGCCAGGGTTTGCGGCGTCCAGGCCCGCAGCGAGCGCAACACCTTGAGTTTTTCGTCCCTGATCGTGTCGGCTTCTGAATTGATGGGCGGCTCCATGCCAATCGCGCACAGCAATTGCAAGGCATGGTTCTGCACCATGTCGCGCAAGGCGCCGGTGCTGTCGTAGAAGGCCCCGCGTTTCTCGACACCGATGTCCTCGGCGATGGTGATCTGGATGTTGGCGATGGTTTCACGGCGCCAAAGGGGTTCGAACAGCGAGTTGCCAAAGCGCAGGGCAAACAGGTTCTGGACCGAAGGTTTCCCAAGATAGTGATCGATGCGAAACACCTGCTGCTCGGCAAAACCCCGGCGCACGCTTTCATTGATCGCCCGATTCGATTGCAGATCCTGCCCCAGCGGTTTTTCCAGAACGATGCGCACCCTTGGGCCGTTCAATCCGGCCGCGGCAAGCTGCTCGCAAACGGTGGTGAAAAGCGTCGGTGCGGTGGCGACGTAAATCACCACCGTGTCGGCATTTCGTTGCTGCACTCGGGTTTGCAGCGTCTGGTAGGACGGCGGCAGGGAAAGATCCATGCGCTGGTATTCGAGCAGGGCGGCAAAGCGCCCGAACTCCTCGGCGCTTGGCCGCTTGGCCAGTTCGACCTGACCCAGACGTTCCTGCATGAGATGCCGGTACTGGGCGTCACTCATGGTGTCACGACCAACGCCGATGATGCGCCCATGCTCCGGCAGACTGCCGTGTCGGAACGCCTGAAACAGCGCCGGCATCAACTTGCGCCAAGCGAGGTCCCCCGTGCCGCCAAACAGGACCAGATCAAAGCTCATATCGCTGTGCTGAAGATGGACGTGTCAAAAATGGAATGTAACTCGGTTTCATCGATGAGATCTGGAGCCAATCCGCTTCGGCCACGACAAGTAACATCTTCGGTTGGCGCCAGGAGATGCAGGAGAATCGAACCATGAACCAACTTGAAGCGCTCAAACCCTTCACCACAGTGGTTGCCGATACCGGAGATTTCAAGCAGTTGATGATGGCATCATGAGGCCTGAAACATCCTGCGATCTGGCTGAGTCGTGGAACAAGTTGCGCGCCCGGTTTAATGAATCGGGGCGTCACTTTGATCTGCGCCGGGCGTTTGCCCAGGATGCGTCGCGTTTTGCGCACTTCAGTCAGGAGGCGCCGCAGGTTTTTGCCGACCTGTCAAAGAATCTGATCGATCGGGAAACCGTAGCGTTGCTGTTCGAACTGGCACGCGAACGTGGCCTTGAGGCTCAACGTGAAGCGATGTTCCGTGGCGAGAAGATCAATCGCAGTGAAGATCGCGCCGTGCTGCACACCCTGTTGCGAGCGCCGGCGCCCGGCACGCATCAGGATGACGCTCTGAGTGAGCAACGCTCGGACGTTCACAAGACGCTGGGGGCCATGCTCGCCTACGCCGAGCGGATCCGCTCCGACACAGCCATCACCGATGTCGTCAACATCGGCATTGGCGGGTCCGATCTTGGCCCGCAGATGGCTGTGTTGGCGCTGGAAGCCTCGAACCCTGGCTCCCGGCGTTTTCACTTCGTGTCGAATGTGGATGGCCATGAACTGGACGGCGTACTGCGCCGACTCAGACCCGAATCAACGCTGTTTCTGGTGGCCTCCAAGACATTCACTACAGCCGAGACCATGCTCAATGCAAGCTCCGCGCGACGCTGGTTTCTGGCTCAGGGCGGCAGCGATTTGTCGCGCCACTTTGTCGCGCTGACATCCAATGTCGCTGGCGCGCTCGCTTTTGGTATCAGCACGACCTTCGGATTCTGGGACTGGGTTGGCGGGCGCTATTCGCTCTGGTCAGCCATTGGGTTGCCCATTGCGCTGGCCGCGGGTCGCCAGGGGTTCACTGAATTGCTCGACGGCGCCCATCAGATGGACGAGCACTTCAGGCACGCGCCGCTGGAGTCGAACCTGCCGGTGCGACTGGGCCTGCTCGATCTTTGGTACCGGAATTTTCACGGCTTCTCCAGTCGTTGCATCGTGCCCTATCACAGCGCCCTGCGACGACTGCCAGCCTACCTGCAGCAGCTCGAAATGGAGAGCAACGGCAAGCGGGTCGATGCGAGTGGCGCGCGGCTCGAGGTTGCCACGGCGCCGGTAATCTGGGGCGAGCCCGGAACGAACGCCCAGCACGCTTTCTTTCAGATGTTGCACCAGGGAACCGATGTCATCCCGGTCGAATTTGTTGTCGTGCGCAGGCCAGAACATGAACTGTCCGGGCATCACGAGATGCTGCTTGCCAATGCCCTGGCGCAGGCGCAGGCGCTGATGCTGGGCCAGACTGAATCTGACGGACATCGGGACTTTCCGGGCAATCGGCCGAGCAGCTTCTTTATTCTCGAACGGCTTGATGCGCGGTCGCTGGGAGCGTTGATCGCGCTGTTTGAGCATCGCGTCTTTGTCAGCGGCGCGATCTGGGGCATCAACAGTTTCGACCAATGGGGGGTTGAATTGGGCAAGGCGCTGGCGCAGCAACTCCAACCCAGGCTGCTCACAGGCAATACGCAAGGCCTGGACGCATCGACCGCCGGCCTGTTGCGCCGCCTGGCTGGCACCAGGTAATCGAGCGAACCGACAAGAAAAAACCCGCAACGCGCGAGCGCTGCGGGTTGGCTTGGCCGGAGTGCCGGACCGGCCGGCGTCTTGACGCCGGTGTGGCCCAACAGGCGCGGGAACTTACATGTCCATCCCGCCCATCCCGCCCATGCCGCCCATGCCGCCCATGCCGCCCGACGGAGCGTCGTCTTTCGGCGCTTCGGCAACCATGGCTTCGGTCGTGAGCATCAGCGATGCGATGGACGCCGCATTCTGCAGTGCCATGCGAGTCACCTTGGTCGGGTCCAGGATGCCCATCTCCATCAGATCGCCGTACTGGCCGTTCTGCGCGTTGTAGCCGAAGTTGCCTTTGCCCTTGAGCACGGCGTTGACCACCACGCTTGGCTCGTCGCCCGCATTGGCAACAATGATGCGCAGCGGCTCTTCGATGGCGCGCAGCACCAGCTTGATGCCTGCGTCCTGATCGGGGTTGTCACCCTTGATCGTGCCAGCGGCCTGCTTGGCGCGCAGGAAGGCCACGCCGCCACCGACGACCACGCCTTCTTCCACTGCGGCACGGGTTGCGTGCAGCGCATCCTCGACACGCGCCTTCTTCTCTTTCATTTCGATTTCGGTCGCGGCGCCAACCTTGATGATGGCGACGCCACCAGCCAGTTTGGCGACGCGCTCCTGCAGTTTCTCACGGTCGTAGTCGGACGTGGCTTCCTCGATCTGAACCCGCACCTGCTTGACACGAGCTTCGATGTCAGCAGCAGCGCCGGCGCCATCGATGATGGTGGTGGTCTCCTTGGCGACCTCGACGCGCTTGGCTGATCCCAGATCGGCCAAGGCCACTTTTTCCAACATCAAGCCAACTTCTTCGGCAATCACCTTGCCGCCGGTCAGGATCGCGATGTCTTCCAGCATGGCCTTGCGCCGATCGCCAAAACCAGGAGCCTTGACCGCGCAAACCTTCAGGATGCCGCGAAGCGTATTGACCACCAGCGTGGCAAGCGCCTCGCCTTCAACTTCCTCGGCGACGATCAGCAGCGGACGACCGGCCTTGGCAACGGCTTCCAGCATCGGCAGCAGATCACGGATGCTGCTGATCTTCTTGTCGTACAGCAGGACATACGGGTTTTCTAGAATCGTCGACTGCTTCTCTGCGTTGTTGATGAAGTAGGGCGACAAATAGCCGCGGTCAAACTGCATGCCTTCGACGATTTCGAGCTCGTTGTCCAGGCTCTTGCCGTCTTCCACGGTGATGACGCCTTCCTTGCCAACCTTGTCCATCGCGTCGGCAATGATCTTGCCGATTGATTCGTCGCTGTTCGCCGAGATCGAGCCGACCTGCGCGATCTCCTTGGTGGTGGTGGTGGCCTTGCTGGCCTTCTTGAGCTGATCGACCAGCGCGATCACGGCCTTGTCGATCCCGCGCTTGAGGTCCATCGGGTTCATGCCGGCGGCCACATACTTCATGCCTTCGCGCACGATGGCCTGGGCCAGCACAGTGGCGGTGGTCGTTCCATCACCGGCCTCGTCGCTGGTCTTGGAAGCAACTTCCTTGACCATCTGCGCGCCCATGTTCTGCAGTCGGTCCTTGAGTTCGATTTCCTTGGCGACCGACACGCCGTCTTTGGTGATCGTGGGCGCACCGAAGGAACGCTCGATCACCACATTGCGGCCCTTGGGGCCAAGGGTGATCTTGACCGCGTTGGCCAGGATGTTTACACCCTCCATCATGCGCGCGCGGGCGTCTCCGCCGAAGACTACGTCTTTTGCTGCCATATTGAATTCTCCGTTTTCAGTAAATTAAGAAAGGACGATGGGGATTACTTCTCGACGACTGCGAACAGGTCGTCTTCTTTCATCACCAGCAATTCGTCGCCGTCGACCTTGACGGTCTGGCCGCTGTACTTTCCGAACAGGACCTTGTCACCGACCTGGACCGACATCGGGCTCAGTACGCCTTTGTCGTTCTTCTTGCCGGGGCCGACCGCCAGCACTTCGCCTTGATCAGGCTTTTCGGCAGCATTGTCGGGAATGACAATGCCCCCGGCGGTTTTTGTTTCACTGTCTACGCGTTTCACAATAACGCGGTCGTGAAGAGGGCGAAGTTTCATTGCATCTCCTTTGAATTGATTAGCAACAGGTTAAGAACTGGGTGATTCGAGAAAGTCAGTGCTGACTGACTTGTGCATCTGGTGTATTTTGTTAGCACTCATCTGCATCGAGTGCTAATGATATGGCGGTTTTCCGCCGAATTCAAGGGGTGCCAGCCTTTCTTTTTCCGACGCTGCGGTCGGCCGACCCTCGGAGCAAAAGAATCTACAGCCCGACCTCAGCGCGCAGCATCTGGGCCTTATCGGTCCGCTCCCAGGTGAACTCGGGTTCATCCCGGCCAAAGTGACCATAGGCGGCGGTCTTCTCGTAGATCGGACGCAGCAGGTCCAGCATCTGGATGATTCCCTTCGGCCGCAGGTCAAAGTGCTCGCTGATCAGCCTGGCGATCTGCTCGTCGGGGATCGCCCCAGTACCTTCGGTGTAAACCGTCACGTTCATCGGTTTTGCGACACCGATGGCGTAGGCAACCTGAATCTGGCACTGCCGCGCCAGCCCGGCCGCGACGATGTTCTTGGCAACGTAGCGTGCCGCATAGGCCGCCGACCGGTCGACCTTGGTTGGATCCTTGCCGCTGAAGGCGCCGCCGCCATGCGGGCAAGCGCCGCCGTAGGTGTCGACGATGATTTTTCGGCCGGTCAGGCCACAGTCGCCCTGCGGCCCGCCGACGACGAAGCGGCCGGTCGGATTGATCAGGTACCTGGTGTCCTTGAGCCATTCCTTGGGCAGCACCGGCTTGATGATCAGTTCAATGACGGCCTCAATGAACTCAGGCTTCATCTTGTTGCCTAGGCTCATCTCCGGGGCATGTTGCGACGACAACACCACGGTGTCGATGCTGTGGGGCTTGCCGTCGACGTAACGCATGGTGACCTGGCTCTTGGCATCCGGCCGCAGATAGGGCATTCGGCCGTCCTTGCGCAGCTGGGATTGGCGCTCGACCAGACGGTGCGCATAGTAGATGGGTGCCGGCATCAGCTCCGGCGTCTCATCGCAGGCATAGCCAAACATCAGGCCCTGGTCGCCCGCTCCGGTGTTGAGATGATCGTCCGACGCGTGATCGACCCCCTGTGCGATGTCGTTGCTCTGCTTGTCATAGCAGACCATCACGGCACAGCCCTTGTAGTCAATGCCGTATTCGGTGTTGTCATAACCGATGCGCTTGATTGTGTCGCGCGCGACCTGGATGTAATCAACATGGGCATTGGTCGTGATTTCACCGGCAAGCACGACCAGTCCGGTGTTGCACAGGGTCTCGGCCGCGACTCGGCTTCGGGGATCCTGACGAAGGACGGCATCGAGAATCGCGTCAGACACCTGATCAGCCACCTTGTCGGGGTGGCCTTCGGACACGGATTCGGAAGTAAACAGAAAATCGCTCGCCATGGGCCCCATCTCCTTCGATACTTGGACATTACGCAGGTCGCGTTGCCGCAAGCGGGACTGCTCTGGCGAACGCTTTAGCAGAATCATTGAACGCCGGCAACGGCAGAATGGCGCCTTTGCCCTGGTCGCCCTGCAAGTTGCTCGTTAACTCAGCGACGGCCCGATTCTACCGCCCATGTCCTTGACCCTCCGACTGCTCGCCAAACTGCCACTGCGACTGCTGCACGCGCTGGGTGCCGTGCTGGGCTGGCTGGTGTACCTTGGTTCTTCGGCCTACCGGCGCAACTTCCGGCAGAACACGCGGCGGGCAGCGCTGTCGGCGGAACAAACAAGGGGCGCGATCGCCGCTTCCGGCCAGATGGCCCTTGAACTGCCCTGGGTTTGGCTGCGCCCGGAGCATGACAAGCGAGCCGCGATTCAATGGGACGGCATCGAACTCATCGAATCAGCTTTGTCCGCCGGCCGGGGGCTGATCTACCTCACGCCGCACATGGGTTGTTTTGAAGTGCTACCGCCGGCGCATGCGCATTGGCTGGCGGACCGCTATGGACCGATCACCGTGCTCTACCGGCCTTCACGTTCCAGTCGCCTGAACCATTTGACCATGCGCAACCGGGTGACTCCAGGGGTGCAAACTGCGCCTACCAGCACCGCCGGTGTGCGCTCTCTGCTGCGGGCGCTGAGACAGGGGCGGGCGATCGGACTGCTCCCCGATCAGGTGCCCGAGGCCGGGTTCGGCGTATGGGCGCCGTTTTTCGGGCAACCTGCCTATACGATGACGCTGCCATTGCGTCTGGCGCGGCGTAGCGGAGCGCCCATGCTGCTGGTCTACGGTGAGCGGCTCGAGCGCGGAAGGGGCTTCCTGATTCACGTCAGGTCGGTCGATCTGGCACTGGAGCAGCCCGATGAAGTTCTTGCCGCGACGATGAACCTGCAGCTCGAACGCTTGATCCTTGAACACCCCTCGCTTTATCTCTGGGGATACGCCCGGTACAAGCATCCTGTGAGTGGTAGCGGCAGACGGGCATGAGTCATGTCGCCATTGCTGTCATGCGCCTGGTGGGTTGGCTGCCGCTGACCTGGGTTCGACGGGCGGGCGCTGTGCTGGGAAAGATCCTCTATCGGTTTGCCGCAAGTCGTCGACGCGTTGTGCTCGCCAACCTGGCGGCGTGCTTTCCTGAAATGAACATGGCTGAACGGGTCGAACTTGCTCGAAACGTTTTCCTGCGTTTTGCCCAGGCCTGGATGGATCGAGGCTGGTTGTGGCACCGAGATAAGAGCATCTTGCGCAAGCGTCTGAAACTCACCGGGCGGCTTGACGAACTGTCCGGGTCGCAGCCGGTGGTCATATTTGCCCCGCACTTTGTCGGCCTCGACGCGGGTGTGACGGCCATCTGCGTGCACCTTGATCGAACCCTTGCAACCATCTACACCAGGCAGGCCAACCCGTCGATTGATCGTTGGGCTTTCAAGGGACGCATGCGAAATGGAAAGATGCAACTTTTCCAGCGTGAAGACGGCCCCAAGCCGCTGCTGGCCGCGCTGCGCTCCGGCGCCTTGCTGTACTTGCTGCCGGACATGGATTTTGGGGCGCGGGAGTCGATCTTCGTTCCGTTTTTCGGTGTACCGGCGGCGACCGTGACTTCGCTCTCGCGCTTCACCAGGCTTGGCAGGGCGAAGCTGGTTCCGGTTGTGACCTCAATGACCGCGGACGGCTACGAGGTTCACGTCCATGAGGCCTGGGCCGGATACCCGACCGATGATGTCGTGGCGGACACTGCACGCATGAATCGATCGCTGGAAGCCTTTGTGTGGGAACACCCGGACCAGTACTACTGGGTGCACCGACGGTTCAAAAGCAGGCCTGCGGGTGAACCGGCCCTGTATGGATAGATCTTGCGACGAGCCCTTCGCAAGTCTTGAGTTCAGTTGCCGACGGTCAGTTTTGGCGCCGCTTCCTCGGCATGGGTCCAGTTCCACAGGATCTGTGCAACCTCCTCGACGCCCTGCTTCTTGAGCGCCGAGAACAGGCGGACCTCGCCGCCGTTCGCCTGCAGCCTGACGATGGACAGTGCCTTGGCCGCCTCGCTGCGGTTGAGCTTGTCTGCCTTGGTGAGCAGCACAAGAAAGTTCAGTCCGGCAGTGACGCGTGGCCGGATTAGTTCCAGCAGGATATTGTCCAAATCGGTCATGCCACGGCGTGGATCACACAGGAGAACGACGGCGCGAAGATTGGCGCGCGAAACCAGATAGCTCGCCATCACCTGTTGCCAGCGTGTCTTGTCCTGTTTGGGCACGGCGGCATATCCGTAACCCGGAAGATCGGTCAGTATGGCGTCTGTCTCGCCGTGTTTGCCGACGCTGAACAGATTGATGTCCTGGGTTCGCCCCGGTGTCTTGGAGGCAAAGGCAAGTTGTCTTTGCTGCGTCAGGGTGTTGATGCAGGTCGACTTTCCAGCATTGGACCGGCCAACAAACGCGATCTCGGGGACGCTCAGGAGCGGCAGGTAATGCAGCTCGGGCGCCGTCGTCAGGAAACGGGCGGTATGGAGCCATTGGAGGGCTCGACGGTCGGCCGGATCGGCGGTCATGCGTTGGATCGGGCTGGCGAGCCCGCTGGGTCGAGCGAAAGGAGGCCCATTGTAGAATCTTCGGGTTCAAGGTACCTGTTTGATCCCCCTATGATGTTGCCCAAGCGTCTCCTGCTGGCCCTTGTTTTGGCCCTGGCCTGTGCTGTGCCGGCTTCCGCCACCGACTCCAAACCCGCGCAGCAGAAGGCCGCCAAACCCGACCTGGTCAAGGGGGCAGCCAGCTATGCCGCGGTATGCGCCGCGTGCCACGGCGCCGATGGCAACTCCGTGATTCCCGCCAATCCGCGCCTTGCGCAACAGCACCCCGAATACCTCCTCAAGCAACTTGTTGAGTACAAGAGTGGCAAGCGCGCCAACCCGGTGATGTCGGGCTTTGCTGCTGCGCTAACTGATCCCGACATGTTGAACATCGCGTACTGGTTGTCCAGTCAGAAGGCCAAGGTAGGATTTGCCAGGGACAAGGAGCTGGTGACGCTGGGGGAAAGGATCTATCGGGGTGGGCTGGCGGACCGGCAGGTCGCCGCCTGCGCCGGTTGCCATAGTCCGAACGGGGCAGGAATTCCCTCGCAGTATCCGCGGCTGAGCGGGCAGCATGCGGATTATGTGACCGCGCAGTTGATCGCGTTTCGCGAAGGCGGGCGCAACAACGCCCTGCAAATGAATCAGGTTGCCGCCAAGTTGAGCGACCGGGAAATCAAAGCGGTTGCCGACTACGTCGCCGGACTGCGCTAGCGCAGGCGCTCGTTGCGCATCTGGTCCGCAACGGATTCGCGCTCGCGAATCAGAGTGGCGCTGGCGCCATCCACCAGGATCTCGGCGGCGCGACCTCGGGCGTTGTAGTTGCTGGCCATGCTCATGCAGTAGGCGCCGGCCGAAAGCACCGCGAGATAATCGCCGGCAACAACGGCCAATGATCGGTCCTGACCAATCCAGTCCCCACTCTCACAAACCGGGCCCACAACGTCGTACAGAGCCACCGCCGTCCCAGAATTGCGCAGCAGCGGGACGATTTCGTGATAGGCCTGGTACAGGGCAGGCCGTGGCAAGTCGTTCATTGCGGCGTCAACGATGCAGTAGTTCTTTTGTTCCCCGGGCTTGACGTAGAGGACCTCGGTCAGACAAAGGCCGGCGTTACCGACCAACGAGCGACCGGGTTCGATCATCAGCCCGCGCCCGGCGAAACCACGCGCATCCACTTTGGCGAGAAGTTGCCGCCAAAGGGTTTCGGCATCGGGCGGCTGCTCGCTGCCGTAACGAATACCCAGCCCGCCGCCGAAATCGATATGCTGCAGTTCGATGCCTGCCGCTTCGACCTCTTCGACCAGATCAAGAATGCGGTCCATCGCTTCGAGGTAGGGTTCGGCCGAGGTAATTTGCGAACCGATGTGGCAATCGATGCCAACGATCTGAATTCCGGGCAAGCCCGCGGCGCGGAGGTAACTATGAACCACCGATTCGTGCGCGATTCCAAACTTGTTCCCCTTGAGGCCGGTTGATATGTAGGGGTGTGTTTTCGGGTCGACGTTCGGATTGACTCGAATGCTAATCGGCGCTGTTCGCCCACAGGCCAGCGCGACCTGGCTAAGTATTTCGAGTTCCGCGTCGCTCTCCACGTTAAAGCAAGCAACGCCGCGTTCAAGTCCTTCGAGCATTTCGGAGCGGGTTTTTCCAACTCCGGAAAAGATCACCTGACTCGCTTTCCCGCCCGCCGCCAAGACGCGATGCAATTCACCAATCGAAACGATGTCAAAGTCACATCCGGCTTCAGCAAAAACCTGCAGGATGCCGAGCGACGAGTTGGCCTTCAAGGCATAGCAAATGCGTACTTGACGCCCGGAGAATCCGCGGCGGTAGGAGGCAAGCGCTCCCAGCATGGCAGCCTTTGAATACACGAACAGAGGGGTTCCGTAGCGACGGGCAAGCTCGGAAAGCCGTACCTGCTCGACCCAGAGATCCGTGTCGCGATAGGCGATGAACGGGAGCAGCGTCGTTTCATCGGAGCTCATGGTGCGGTTGGCATCGAAGTTGCGCCAAGCGGCGGCGCCAACGGTCGTTCATCGGGGCCAGAACGCAAGGACTGCTGCAGCGTGGTGCGCTGCGCGGCGGCCGAATCCTTGGGCGCCAACGGCCCTTTCTGGCCGCACGCGCTCAGCGCAGACGCCGCAACCAGCAGTGCCGACACTAGAATCAGGGGTGCGCGCAGCATGGGGAAATTGTAATGACTGATGCGGAGTACATGGATCAGGCAGAGTTGCTGTTGCGCAGCGTGGAGCGCGGGTGCGATGCCATCAATGAATCGACCGAGACCGACATTGACAATCAGCGGGTCGGGGGCATGATCACCCTGACCTTTGCCAACGGAAGTCAGATCGTGATCAACCTGCAACCGCCCCTGCATGAAGTGTGGCTGGCGGCGAAAGCCGGTGGCTTCCACTACCGGTGCCGCTCTGGGACATGGCTGGACAGCAAGACCGGTAACGAGTTCTACTCCGATCTTTCACGCTACGCCTGTCAGCAATCAAATATGCCGTTGCGCTTTGTCCCCCCAAACGGCGGGTCGGGTGATCGAGCCTGATTCAGTTTCTGAAAAGGTCGAGAATTCGCCTGCGTTCGTCGGCAGGCGGCAGGGGGAGCGTGGCAGGATTTCGCGCTGCACCGGTCGAGGAGTTTTCCTCAAGCCCCAAACTGGTCACACCAGCGCCCCGGGCGTATTCTTCGAAATACCACTCGCCACCGACGTTGACCATCCGATCCGGCACCGCGGGCTCCATGATCGGCACGCCCTTGAGCGCCCGTTCCATGAACGCGATCCATACCGGAAGACTCAGTCCGCCCCCGGTTTCCCGATCACCCAGTTTGCGCGGGGTGTCGTAGCCAATCCAGGTGACTGCGGTCAGCGTCATGTGCGAGCCGGCAAACCAGGCGTCCATCGAGTCATTGGTCGTTCCGGTCTTGCCAAAGATATCATCGCGCTTGAGTTCGACTCTTGCCCTGGCAGCCGTTCCCGAGCGGGTAACTTCCTGCAGGAGGCTGGTCATCAGGAACGCGTTTCTGGCCTCGATCGCACGCGATGCGTCATCCAGCGATGTCGGTTTCAGGTCCGCCAACACCTTTCCTTTCCGATCGATGACCTTGGAGACAATCCAGGGGTTGATCCGGTAGCCGCCGTTTGCAAAAGTTGCATAGGCGGTGACCATCTGCAGTGGCGTGACCGAACCGGCGCCCAGAGCCATGGTCAGGTAGGGTGGATGCTTTTCGGCATCGAAACCAAATCGGGCCACCCATGACTGGGCATTTTGGGTGCCAATGGCCTGCAGGATGCGGATCGACACCATGTTCTTCGATTTCGCCAGCGCGGTTCGCAATGGCATCGGTCCGTCAAATTTTCCGTCATAGTTCTTGGGTTCCCATGGCTGGCTGCCGGTCACGCCGGCATCGAAGAACAGGGGTGCGTCGTTGATGATGGTGGACGGCGTGAACCCCTTTTCCAGGGCCGCGGAGTAAATGAAGGGTTTGAAGGCTGATCCGGGTTGGCGCCAGGCCTGGGTCACTCGATTGAACTTGTTCTTGTCAAAATCAAAACCGCCAACCATGGCCTTGATCGATCCGTCACGCGGGTCCAGTGCGACGAAAGCGCCCTCAACTTCAGGAAGTTGGGTAATTTCCCAAGTGTTCTTGGGAGTCTTGACAACGCGGATGACCGCGCCACGGCGAATGCGAATGTTCGGTGGAGCCTTCTCCGACAAGCCCGACTGGGCCGGCCGCAATCCATCGCCGATGATCTCGATGGTTTCGGAATTTTGTCGCACGGCCAGAATGCGCTTGGCTGACGCTTCCAGGACCACCGCCGACATGATCTCATCGTTGTCGGGATGCTCAACCAGAGCGTCGTCAATCGCATCCTCCATTTCCTTCGGATCCGACGGCAGGTTGATGAACTCCTCCGGACCCCGGTAGATCTGGCGCCGCTCATAGTCCATGATCCCCTTGCGCAGGGCACGGTAGGCCACGTTTTGGTCGTCGGCACGAATGGTCGTGAATACGCTCAAGCCACGGGTGTAGGTCTCATCGCCATACTGAGCGAAAATCATCTGCCTTACCGACTCGGCGACATGTTCACTGTGAACCTTGGACCCATCGGGTCCGGAGCGCAGCTTGATCTCCTGCTGTCGGGCCGCGACAGCTTGTGCTTCGGTGATGTAGCCGTTGTCCAGCATCCGGTCGATGATGTGCAGCTGCCGCGACCTGGCGCGCTTCGGGTTGTTGATCGGGTTGTAGGCCGACGGGGCCTTGGGCAGCCCGGCGAGCATCGCCGCTTCAGCGACCGTCAGGTCGCGCAGTTGCTTGCCGTAATAGCTCTCGGCCGCCGCGGCAAAGCCATAGGAGCGATTTCCAAGAAAGATCTGATTCATGTAGATTTCGAGAATCTGATCCTTGGTCAGCAGATGCTCGAGCTTGAATGCCAGCAGGACCTCGTAGATCTTGCGTGTAAAGGTTTTCTCCGAGCTCAGGTAGACATTGCGCGCCACCTGCATGGTGATGGTCGATGCCCCTTGGCTCCGGGCACGTCCAAGGTTTGCCAGTCCGGCGCGAAGCATTCCCTTGTAGTCGACGCCTCCATGCTGGTAGAACCGTGCGTCTTCGATCGCCAGTACCGCATCTTTCATGACCTTCGGAATCAGGCTCAGCGGCGTCAGGTTTCGGCGCTCGCCGAACTCCCCCAACAAAGAGCCCTCCGCGGAGTAAATGCGCAGCGGCAAATTGGGTCGATATTCCAACAGGTCCGAAACTTCGGGAAGTTTTGGATAGGCAATCGCCAGAGCCAGCGCCAGAATCATCAACGCGCAAAGCATGACCGCGACCATGAGGCCGAAGGTCCAGCCAAGAAATCGAAGCAAAACGCGTCTCCGGCGTGGGGGTCAGGACACGAGCTCATCGGCGTCGAACTGGATGACTCCGGCCACCGCATGCACATCGCTTGATCCCGACCTTGCCATTATAGGAACCGGGGTTGCCGGTTTTCCTGGCCCTGGCATGGTGTGGCAATATGATCGAAGACTTCGCGGACATCACTGCGCGCACTGCTTCAAGGCTGATTGAACGTCTGCTTTTGGCAACGGTGGGTTGATGATGGGCAGGAGAAAACCTTTACCGAACAAGGTTCTTGCTGCTAGCATTCAAGTGAATTCTTAAGTTCTTCTCAGTTGGTGTGCGACTGAATTCAGGGGATAGATTTGATCTCGTTGGGGTCACTGCTTAGTAGTCAGCCGGCAGCCTTGCTCGGACTCGACATCAGTTCTTCTAGCCTAAAGCTTGTCGAGTTGGGTCGTGAAAAATCGGGTGCATTCGTCCTTGAGTGTTGTTCCATCGAGCCCCTGGAGCAGGGATGGATCGTGGACGGAAACGTTGAGCGCTTCGATGAAGTGGTCGACGCCCTGCGCCGACTTGTCAAGAAAAGTGGGACCAAGGCGAAGAACGTCGCGATGGCATTGCCGGCGTCGGCCGTGATCACGAAGAAAATCATTCTGCCGGGCGGGCTGAGTGAGGCCGAACTTGAAGTGCAGGTCGAAACCGAAGCCAATCAGTACATTCCATTCTCACTTGATGAGGTAAGTCTTGATTTCTGTGTCATGGGGCCGAGCCAATCGTCCCCCGGCGACGTGGAAGTTCTGATCGCTGCCACCCGCAAGGAGAAGGTTCAGGACCGGCAGGGGTTGGCTGAGGCGGCGGGTCTGAAGCCGGTCATCATTGACGTTGAAGCCTACGCTTCCCGGTTGGCCGCAGGTCGCCTGATCAGTCACTTGCCCAATGAGGGGCTGGATACGATGGTTGCCCTGTTCGAGGTCGGCGCCTACACGACGAGCATGCAGGCGTTGCGCAACGGCGAGGTGCTGTACGACCGGGATCAGGCCGTTGGTGGCGCACAGTTGACCCAGTTGATCGTTCGACAGTACGGATTCTCCGTGGAAGAGGCCGAGGCGAAGAAGCGCAGCGGTGATCTGCCCGAGGATTACCAGATTTCGGTGTTGGGGCCTTTTGTCGAGAACATGGCTCAAGAGATCAGCCGGGCGCTGCAGTTTTTCTTTACCAGCACTCCTTACAACCGGGTTGATTACGTCATGTTGGCTGGCGGGTCTGCCGCGCTTCCAGGTTTAGCTGAGGCGGTTACGCTGCATACCTCGTTTGCCTGTGCCCTGGTGGATCCATTTGAGGGCATGGTGTTTGGCGCGAAGGTCCGGGAAAACAAGGTCAGGCGCGAAGCGCCGTCGTATTTGACCTCTTGTGGATTGGCCATGCGGAGGTTTGTCCAGTGATCCTGATCAACCTGTTGCCGCGCCGCGAGGCCGCGCGCAAGCGCCGCAAGGAAGTTTTCTTTGCGTCGCTTGGAATTGCCGCCGTTCTTGGCGGCCTGATTGCAGGGGGTGTTTTTGCTGTCTTTCAGGCGCAGATCTCGGAGCAAAGTAGTCGCAATCTGTTCCTGGACAATGAGAACAAGCGGCTGGACACGCAGATCAAGGAAATTGCGTCACTGCAATCGGAGATTGCTGCGCTGAAAGCGCGGCAAGAAGCCGTGGAATCCCTCCAGGCGGATCGAAACTTGCCCGTGCATCTGCTGAACGAACTCGTCTCCAAACTGCCCGATGGAATCTTCATCACAAGTATGCGGGAAGATAACCGGCGCGTGACGATTCAGGGCGTGGCTCAGTCCAACGAACGGGTCTCGGAGTTGTTGCGCAATCTGGGTAACGACAGCTACTGGCTGGCACGTCCAGAACTGGTGGAAATCGTCGCGGGTGTCACGGCACTCCCGAACAATCAGCAGCGACGCGTCGCCAATTTCACAATGCGGCTGTCGTTGATGAGTTCGAGCGAATCCCAGAAATTAAGGGCGGCGGCGAGTGCGCCGGCCGGTGTGCCGGTGGCGGCTGCTTCGGCGCCAGCAAAGAAATAGATTCAGCATGGCAACCAAACGTTCCAAGGGTATCGATTTCGCCGCATTGCAGCAGCGAATTGGCGCGCAGTTCACTGGACTTGATCCCAACGATCCAACCGGCTGGCCGGCGTTTCCCAAGTTCATGCTGTGTGTTGTTGTCACGGTGGCGGTCGTCACCCTGCTTTGGTTTGTCTGGCTCAAGGGCCAGGACGAGGCGCTGCAAGTCGAACGGGTCAAGGAAGTCAAACTTCGGGACGATTACAGCAAGAAGCTGGTGCAGGCGGTGAACCTGGAAGCCTTGAAGCGCCAGCGTGAGCAGGTCCTGCAGTTCGTGAATCTACTTGAGAAGGAACTGCCAAGCAAGGCTGAAATGGACGCCCTGCTCTCGGACATCAACAATGCCGGGCTGGGGCGCGGCCTGGCGTTTGATCTTTTCCGCCCTGGACAGGTCAGCGTGCGGGCCTACTACGCCGAATTGCCCATCGTACTGCGCGTGACGGGTCGGTATGGTGATATTGGCGCGTTCACCTCAGACATCGCGCACCTGTCCAGAATCGTCACCTTGAACAATTTATCGGTGACTCCTGTGGGAGGGGGTTCAGGGCAATTGAGCCTGAACGCCACCGCCCGCACATTCCGCTACCTCGACACCGACGAAATAGCCGCTCAGGGCAAGACCGCCCCTGGAGCGAAGAAATGAGAAGCACCTGCGCCATCACGCTCGCATTGAGCGTGATGCTCGGTGCATGCGGGGACGGAACGCACCAGGAATTGCAGAAATGGATGGCCGAGAAAAGGGCACAGACCAAGCCGCAAGTGACACCCATCTCCGAGCCGAAGAAGTATGTTCCGCAGGCCTATTCGCAGGCGGGTGATACCGACCCGTTCAACAATCAGAAACTGTTGCTGGCATTCAAGGCGGATTCTGGCCAATCCGTTGTGAACAACAAATTGATCACTCCTGAGTTGGCACGTCGCAAGGAGCCTTTGGAGGCGTTCCCTCTCGACACCATGGTCATGGTGGGGAGTTTGAACCGGGACGGCAGGTACATTGCCCTGGTGCGAGTGGACCGGCTTCTGTACCAGGTCCAAACCGGAAACTACCTTGGGCTGAACTATGGTCGGATCAGCAAGATCACCGAAACCGAAGTGGCTTTGCGCGAGATCGTGCAGGACTCAACGGGTGACTGGATTGAAAGAACTGCCACGTTGCAGTTGCAAGAAAGGGCGAAATGAATAAGCGAACATGGATAGCTGGGCGAACGATTCGTCAAACGACGATAGGGCTATCCCTGCTCATATCGTCAATCGTGGCGAACGCGCAGAATGTGATCGAGGCGGTGACGGGTTCGGTCCAGGGAGGGGTGGAAGTGGTACGCATTGACCTGTCCAGCCCGATCACATCGCAGCCGGCGGGTTTCGCGATTCAGTCGCCGGCACGGATCGCTCTTGATTTTCCCGGTATCAGCAACGGTCTTGGAAGATCCTCCGTTGAGATCAACCAGGGCAACTTGCGTTCAGTCAGTGTTGTCCAAGCGGGCGATCGAACCCGGGTCGTTCTGAATCTGAAGCAGGCAGCCGCCTACAGGACAGAAATTCAGGGCAAATCCGTTCTGGTCTGGCTGGAGGCTTCGGCTTCCTCGGCGCCGCCGCCCAGCACCCCAGCGTTCGCGGAAGCCAGGCCGCAAGAGGGGCAGGCGCTGAAAGATTTGGATTTTCGACGCGGGGCGGACAACGCTGGGCGAATCATCGTGACGCTTCCGAACAGCCAGGTGGGGGTGGATATCCGCCAAACGGGTCAAAACCTGGTTGTCGAGTTTCTGAAGTCGACTCTTCCCGAGGGCCTGCGACGCAAACTTGACGTCAGCGATTTCGGTACACCGATCCAGACCGTGACGACGTTCCAGGCGGCTGATCGGGTGCGGATGGTGATCGAACCTCGTGGTTTCTGGGAGCACAGTGCCTACCAGACTGACAATCAGTTTGTTGTCGAAGTGCGGCCACAGAAGATTGATCCGAACAAGCTGACGCAGGGCCCCGGCTACCGCGGCGAAAAATTGTCGTTGAACTTCCAGAACATTGAAATCCGTTCCTTGCTCCAAGTGATCGCGGATTTCACGAACTTCAATGTCATCACTTCGGATTCAGTTACCGGGAGTGTGACACTTCGGTTGAAGGATGTTCCCTGGGATCAGGCACTGGACATCATCATGCAGGCTCGTGGCTTGGCCATGCGCAAGACAGACAATGTGCTGTGGATCGCGCCGCGTGACGAGATCGCAGCCAAGGAAAAATTGGAGCTCGAGGCGGTCAACGCGATTCAGAATCTTGAGCAGCTCAGGACCCAGTCGTTCCAGCTCAACTACACCAAGGCGGCGGAGGTGGCAGCGCAACTCCAGGCTGGTTCTGGCGGGAGCGCCGGGGGACGAATTCTTTCTGCGCGGGGCAGCGTGATTGCCGAGCCACGGACCAATCAGGTTTTCGTGACGGATATCAGTGCGAATCTCGAGAGGGTGCAGCAGCTGATCAACAAGCTGGACGTCGCCGTTCGGCAGGTCCTGATTGAGGCCCGGGTGGTCGAGGCGACGGACACCTGGGGCAGGGCCCTGGGTGTGAGGCTGGGCGGCGGCTACCTGGACATACCCATTGGTGGCAACAGCAGACTTGGATTTGGCACCAACTACGCCAATGTCACAGGGCCGCTCAGCACCAGCGGAAATTTCGTGAACTTTCCGGCGGTCGGGCTTGGACTGGGTACGCCGGCTTCGTTCGCTGTGTCGATTTTCAACGCTGCAGCAAATCGTTTTCTTGCGCTGGAATTGCAAGCCCTTGAGGGCGACAGCAAAGGAAAGATCGTATCGGCGCCGCGCGTGGTCACGGCGAATCAAAAGACCGCGGTGATCGAATCGGGAACGGAGATTCCTTACCAGGTGGCAACTTCAAGTGGTGCGACTGCGGTCACTTTCAAGAAAGCGACGCTGAAACTGGAAGTGACGCCCCAGATTACTCCCGAGGGCAATATCATTCTGGACCTTGAGGTGAACAAGGACAGCCGCGGTACCGATACCTCAGACGGCACACCCACTATCAATACCAAACGCGTGAAAACTCAGGTGCTTGTCGAAAATGGCGGCACGGTCGTGATAGGGGGAATTTTTGAATTGTCTGAAACTGAAGGGGAAACGCGCGTGCCGTTTCTGGGTGACCTTCCCGGGATCGGCATATTGTTCAAGAACCGGCAACGCCAGACGACCAAGCAGGAGATGCTGATTTTCATTACGCCGAAGATAGTCAGCGACCTCAGCTCGGGGCGTTGACAGATTTCCTTAGCGGGTGCGCCCGTTGCCAGCTTGCGGCGTCAGCCCATTTGCCTGATTGGTCTTCCGGGATCTGGAAAATCCACGGTTGGCCGGCACATTGCACGGCGACTCCAACTGAATTTTTCCGATTCCGACCGCCTGATTGAGGCGCGTCTGGGTTGCTCGATTCTGGCGTACTTTGAGCAGGAAGGCGAAGCCCGATTCCGAGACGTCGAACAACAGGTCATCGACGAGCTGACCCTGTCACAGGACTGCATCATCGCCACGGGTGGCGGGGCCGTGCTACGCAGCGCCAATCGTGATTGTTTGCGCGACCGCTCAACGGTGATTTACCTCCGTGCCCAGCCGGAGTTTCTTCTCAAGAGGGTTTCGCATGACTCTCGACGGCCCTTGCTTCAAGGCGGCGACCCGTTGCTTCGATTGCGGGAGTTGTACGAAATGCGCGAACCGCTGTACCTGGAGACCGCCCACTTCGTCATCGAGACCGGGCGCCCGTCGATCCCGGCCCTTGTCAATCTGATATTGACTGAACTCAACCGGGCCGGGGTGACGCCGGCCGCCTGAGGCAGCAAGAGCCTTGGCCGGTGCGGGCCCATTCTGAGCCGGTCTAAACTCGCACACATGCTCCCTAGCGCCGAAAGCATGACCCCGACGATGCATCAGGTCGATGTTGATCTGGCTGATCGAAGCTACCCGATCTTGATTGGTGCAGGGCTCCTGCTTGCGCCGGTAATTTCTGATCGACTGCCTGCTGCATCCAAGGCGCTGATCGTCACCAACGATGTTGTCGGTCCCCTGTACGCGCATCGGCTCAACGCCCTGCTCGGGCGGCGCTACGCCGAAACCATTGTTCTTTCCCTGCCCGATGGCGAGACGCACAAGAACTGGGAAACTTTGAGCAGGATTCATCACGTCTTGCTGCAACAAGCGTGCGACAGGGACACGATCATTTTCGCTCTCGGAGGGGGCGTGTTGGGAGACCTGGCGGGATTTGCCGCAGCGACCTATATGCGCGGCATTTCCTATGTTCAAGTTCCCACCACGTTGCTGGCCCAGGTGGATTCATCGGTAGGCGGCAAGACGGCAATCAACCACCCTCTTGGCAAGAACATGGTTGGCGCGTTCCATCAACCAAGCATGGTGTTGTGTGACACGGCGACGCTGGTCACGTTACCGAAACGGGAAGTGAGCGCTGGACTGGCTGAGGTGATCAAGTACGGGCCAATCTCTGACATGATTTTCATGGACTGGATTGAAGAGAACATCGAAAATCTTCGCGCTGGAGACCAGGCTGCGCTGGCCTATGCCGTGCGTCGCAGTTGCGAGATCAAGGCTGCAATCGTCTCTGCGGATGAGCGTGAGAGCGGACGCCGCGCCATACTCAACTTTGGGCACACCTTTGGGCACGCCATTGAGGCCGGCCTCGGCTTCGGCAGATGGCTGCACGGCGAGGCTGTCGGTTGCGGCATGGTCATGGCCGCTCGGCTGTCGCAACGTCTTGGTCTGGTCGAAGCCGCGTTTGTCGAGCGCTTGACGAATCTGATCCGGAACGCTGGTTTACCGACAGTCGGACCGAACTTGGGCATCGGTCGCTACACGGAGTTGATGCGAGTCGACAAGAAGGCTGCCAGTGGCGAGAACCGATTTGTCCTGATCAATGGACCAGGCCATGCGATTCTTGCCACCGCCCCGACCGCGATGGTCGAAGACGTCCTGCGAGAAAGTTGCCGTGATTCGTGAGATGCAATCGGGCGATCTTGGCCGGTGCAGCTGCATCCTGTCAAAGGGCTGGTAGAAGGTCGTTCACAGATCTCGATGAGCCATGGTGCCCAATCACAGAATCGCCTCGCAACACACCAGGGAATGGTTGGAGCGGGCGGTCATCGGTTTGAATCTGTGCCCTTTCGCCAAGGCCGTCCACGCCCATGGCTTGATCCATTTTGCATTGAGCACTGCCGATGACCATGCCGGACTGCTGGCCGATCTTGAGCGCGAGTTACTCGATTTGCAGGGGTTCGATCCGAAGCAACGAGATACAACGTTGTTGGTGCTGCCGGACGCGTTGCACGAGTTCCGCGACATGCTCGATTTTCTGGGCGAGGCGGATTCCCTGCTGGGCCGGATGAGGCTGCAGGGCGTGATTCAGATTGCAGGTTTCCATCCCGGATTTCAGTTTGCCGGAACCGCAATCGATGACATCGAGAACTTTACCAACCGGTCTCCCTTCCCGTTGCTGCATCTGTTGCGCGAAGAGAGTGTTGATCGGGCGGTGGCGGCGATCCCGGATCCCGGGGAAATCTACCGCAACAACATCGCCAGGTTGCGGTCCATGGGCCATGAGGGTTGGCAGGCTCTTGCCATAGGGATCGACCGTGGAAGCTGAGGCACTGGGAGGACATTCCATTGAGCTGCTGAAGGAGTTGCATATCCTGACGCGCGATGGCAGGCTCAATCAGGATTCACGACGCAAGCTCAAGCAGGTCCAGCATCTTTACCAATTCATCGAGCCCATCCTGTTGGAACTCGAGTCGAACGGAGGCGCGCTTACGGTTGCCGATCACGGAGCCGGCAAGTCGTACCTCGGATTTCTCGTTTACGACCTTTTTTTTCGCTCTCGAGCGCTTGGGCATGTTTACGGCATCGAAGCCCGTGCTGAGTTGGTGGAGCGTTCGCGCATCTTGGCCGATCGCCTCCATTTTTCCCGGATGAGCTTCATCAACGCCAGCGTCACGCAATCGATGCAAGTCAACACCATGCCAGTCCACATTGAATTGGTGACCGCGTTGCACGCTTGTGATACGGCAACCGATGACGCGATTGCTTTCGGGCTGCAAAAGGAAGCGAAGTTCATGGTCCTCATTCCCTGCTGCCAGGCTGAGGTGGCTCGAAGCCTGAGTCGGAACAAGGCCCTGCTCCTGTCTAGAACCCCTCTCGCAGAGCTTTGGCGGCGACCCTTACACACGCGCGAAATGGGAAGCCAGATTACCAACGTTTTGCGGTGCCTGTACCTCGAGGCGCGCGGTTACCGCGTCACCGTGACCGAGCTGGTCGGATGGGAACACAGTTTGAAAAACGAGCTCATCCTGGCACAAAGAACCGGCCATTGCCGGCTCACGGCAGGCAAGCGACTTGAAGCTATCTTGGCCGAATTTGGTTTGTCGGACCTGTTGCGGTCGCGTTTCCCAATCGCGTGACTTGATTCATGGCGCGACTTCCACGGCTGGTCATTGCGCGGCAACTGCACCACGTCCTCCAATGGGGCCACAACAAAGACAACATTTTTCTGGACGACGTCGACGCGTTGCAACTGCTCGAGATTTTGAACAAGTCCGCTGCAAGGCATGGGGTGGTCATTCATGCATGGGTGCTGATGCCGAATCACTTCCACTTGTTGGTCACACCCGAGTCGGCCAATTCGCTCACGGGAATGATGCAAGCCCTTGGGCGCGATTACGTGCGCCATTTCAATCGGCGCCATCATCGCTCCGGCACACTCTGGGCGGGTCGCTTTCGCTCGGCGCTCGTCGATGCCAACCAGTATCTTCTGCCGTGCATGGTGTTTCTTGACCTTCATCCAGTACGCAGCGGATTGGTCGAAAGCCCGGCCGATTACCCTTGGTCAAGCCACCGCCAGTACGTCGGCCTTCCGGCACCCGGTGCGCTGCCGAGGATCGTTCCGCATGCTGTGGCGTGGCATCTTGGCAACACTCCCTTCGCGCGCGAAGCTGGTTACCGAGAACTTGTGGACGTCGCCTTTGGTGCAGAAAAGAAAGATGAAATTGTTACTGCAATTCGCGGAGGGTGGGCACTTGGAAGCCACCAATTTGTTCAGCAAATGCAAAGCTTGACCCAGCGCCGGATGACCAAGTCGCTTGCAGGTCGGCCATCGAAATCGAACGCGCCAGCGGCCGAGAACCAGGGCCGCTAACCAGCGCCAGAAGTCTGTATCGCAAGGCAACAATATTTGCTATGTCCCTTATTTATGGTCGATTTCCTAAAGATAAAAAATAAACATGACCTGTCCCTAATTATTTTTTCCGGCTACTATGCTGCAGTGCACTAACATCGCATTTCCCCAAGAGATTTCCTGGAGATCGCGATGACCACTGACGCCGAAGTGCGGGACCTTGAGCAAAACGGGCTTTATTGCGCGTCGCATGAGCATGATGCCTGCGGCGTTGGGTTCGTGGCGCATATCAAGGGAGTGAAAAGCCACTCCATCATCGTTCAGGCGCTCCAGATTCTGGAGAATCTTGATCATCGGGGCGCGGTGGGGGCGGACAAGTTGATGGGGGACGGCGCCGGCATCCTGATACAGCTTCCGGACGCGCTGTACCGTGAAGAAATGGCGGCTCGCGGGGTTCAACTTCCACCGCCGGGAGAGTATGGCGTAGGTATGGTGTTTCTCCCGAAGGAGCCTGGATCCCGTCTAGCCTGCGAACAGGAGCTGGAGCGGGCCGTGAAGGCCGAGGGTCAGGTTTTTCTTGGTTGGCGCGACGTGCCGGTGAATTGCGATATGCCGATGTCTCCAACGGTGCGCGCCAAGGAGCCGGTTCTGCGCCAGATCTTTATCGGTCGCGGCGACGACGTGATCGTTCAGGACGCGCTTGAACGCAAGCTTTACGTCATTCGCAAGACGGCCAGTGCGGCCATCCAGAAGCTTCGCCTGAAGCATAACAAGGAGTATTACGTTCCGAGCATGTCAAGCCGGACGGTCGTGTACAAAGGCCTGCTGCTGGCGGCTCAGGTAGGGGCATACTTTTGTGATCTTGAAGTGCCGAGTTGTGTTTCCGCCCTTGGATTGGTCCACCACCGGTTTTCAACCAACACTTTTCCAGAATGGCCGCTGGCCCATCCCTACCGCTACGTGGCGCACAACGGTGAGATCAACACCATCAAGGGAAACTACAACTGGATGAAGGCACGCGAGGGTGTGATGTCCTCGCCTGTGCTTGGGTCGGACCTGAAGAAGCTCTATCCAATCAGTTTTCCCACTCAGTCCGACACGGCGACGTTTGACAACTGTCTGGAGCTGCTGACCATGGCCGGTTACCCGATCGGTCAGGCGATGATGATGATGATTCCCGAGCCGTGGGAGCAGCACACGCTGATGGGTGAGCGCCGCCGCGCGTTCTACGAATACCACGCCGCCATGCTCGAGCCCTGGGACGGTCCGGCCTCGATTGTCTTTACCGATGGCCGGCAAATTGGTGCCACGCTCGACCGCAACGGTCTTCGTCCCTCAAGGTACTGCATTACCGATGACGATCTGGTGATCATGGCGTCCGAATCGGGTGTGTTGCCTGTGCCTGAGAGCCGGATCGTCCGCAAATGGCGATTGCAACCCGGCAAGATGTTCCTGATCGATCTGGAACAGGGCCGCATGATCGACGACGAAGAACTCAAGTCGAGCCTGGCAAACAGCCGTCCCTACCAGCAGTGGATAGAGAACCTGCGCATCCGGCTTGATGACGTCGCGGGGGGCGCGGACACAGTGATCTCTGCGCAAGCGTCCTTGCTCGATCGGCAGCAGGCGTTCGGGTTCACCCAGGAAGACATTAAGTTCCTGATGTCACCCATGGCGCAATCCGGTGAGGAAGGTGTTGGCTCGATGGGCAATGACACGCCGCTTGCCGTGCTGTCGATGAAGAACAAGCCGCTCTACAACTATTTCAAACAATTGTTTGCCCAGGTCACCAATCCACCGATTGACTCGATCCGCGAGTCGATCGTCATGTCGCTGGTCTCTTTCATCGGACCGAAACCGAATCTGCTGGACATCAACCAAGTCAACCCACCCATGCGCCTGGAGGTGAGTCAGCCGATTCTTGATTTTGCCAACATGGCCAAACTCAGGAACATCGAAAGACATACCCAAGGCAAGTTCAAGAGCTACCCTATTGATATTACCTACCCCCTGGCCTGGGGACACGAGGGCGTGGAAGCCAAACTCGCGTCAATCTGCGCGGAAAGCGTGGACGCGATCCGCGGCGGCAAGAACATCCTGATCATCAGCGATCGTGCCATCGGTCCCGACCAGGTGGCCATTCCCGCGTTGCTTGCGCTCTCTGCCGTGCACCAGCATCTGATCCGCGAGGGCTTGAGGACAACGGCGGGGCTGGTGGTGGAGACGGGCACGGCACGCGAGGTGCACCAGTTTGCAGTCCTTGCGGGCTATGGTGCGGAGGCGGTGCATCCGTACCTGGCGCTGGAGACACTGGCGTCCATGCACCAGGAGTTGCCGGGCGATCTGAACCTCGAAAAGGCAACAACCAACTACATCAAAGCGGTCGGCAAAGGCCTGTCGAAGATCATGTCCAAGATGGGCGTATCGACCTATATGAGCTACTGCGGAGCGCAGCTGTTTGAGGCCATCGGAATCAACAGTGAGACGATGGAGAAGTACTTCACCGGTACGGCGAGCCGGATCGAAGGTATCGGCGTGTTTGAAATTGCGGAGGAAGCGATCAGGATGCATCGGCAGGCTTTTGGCGATGACCCTGTCCTCGAGAACATGCTGGACGCTGGCGGCGAATACGCGTGGCGCGTCCGGGGTGATGAGCATATGTGGACGCCCGACGCCATCGCGAAGCTGCAGCACAGCACGCGGTCCAACAACTGGGCCACCTACAAGGAGTATGCCCAGTTGATCAACGATCAGGGCCAGCGTCATATGACCTTGCGTGGCCTGTTTGAGTTCAGGGTCGATCCGGACACTGCGATCCCGGTTGACGAGGTCGAAAGCGCAGCGGAAATCGTGAAACGTTTTGCGACCGGCGCCATGTCATTGGGGTCCATCTCCACCGAGGCTCATACGACGTTGGCGATTGCCATGAACCGCATCGGCGGCAAGAGCAACACCGGAGAGGGCGGCGAAGACCCGGCCCGCTATCGCCAGGAGCTCCGGGGCATCGCCATACGCAAGGGGCAGACGACTGCGGCAATCCTTGGCCCTGGCGTGGTTGAGGCCGACTACGTTCTGCAGGACGGAGACTCGTTGCGTTCCCGCATCAAACAGATCGCTGCGGGTCGTTTTGGCGTCAATGCCGAGTACCTTTCCAGCGCCGACCAGATCCAGATCAAGATGGCGCAGGGCGCCAAGCCAGGGGAAGGCGGCCAGCTGCCGGGCGCCAAGGTCAGCGAATACATCGCCAAGCTGCGCTACAGCGTTCCGGGCGTCGGCTTGATTTCCCCGCCGCCGCACCACGACATCTACTCCATCGAGGATCTGGCGCAACTGATCCACGATTTGAAGAACGTCGCGCCACACGCCAGTGTCAGCGTCAAATTGGTGAGTGAGGTTGGTGTGGGAACTGTCGCCGCCGGTGTCGCCAAATGCAAGAGCGACCATGTCGTCATTGCCGGCCACGATGGCGGTACCGGCGCGTCGCCCTGGTCATCGATCAAACATGCCGGAAGTCCCTGGGAAATAGGACTCGCGGAAACGCAGCAAACCCTGGTTCTGAACCGGCTGCGCGGACGCATACGGGTGCAGGTCGACGGCCAGATGAAAACTGGGCGCGACGTGGTCATTGGCGCCCTGCTTGGTGCCGACGAATTCGGCTTTGCCACGGCTCCGCTGGTGGTAGGGGGCTGCATCATGATGCGCAAATGCCACCTCAACACTTGCCCGGTCGGCGTGGCAACGCAGGATCCGGTGCTGCGCAGGAAGTTTCGTGGCAAGCCCGAGCATGTCGTGAACTACTTCTTCTTTGTGGCCGAGGAGGTGCGGGCCATCATGG
>JBCKPH010000022.1:0-29366 GCA_038901755.1 Burkholderiaceae bacterium
CAGTTGCTCGATCTTTCGGAGCAGACACCTGCGTTTTTTCCAGGCCTCCTTGCTGGGACTACACAGCAGCAGGCTGCCGCACGAAGTCGAGCGGAAGGAGCAATTTCGCAGCTTGAGCAGATCCATCGCCTGTACTCTGCTCTCAAGCCCGTTGATCCCTCAATGTCCCATCCTCTCATTCGAGATCGATTCGCCAAATGGGCCCATCTTCGTTGGTTGCAGGTCCTCATGTTGTTCGCCTTGGACTTGTTCGTGCGTTATAGGGGAGGGCTCCGGGCTCAGCTTACCCCAAGAGTGCGCGAGCGCCTTGAGCATGATGTGCACGACGCGCAGATACTCGCACTTGGCGTGCTGGAGGGGGCGATCGCGACACGGGAGCTGAAGTTGCTTAAATGGTGGTCCATACTGAGCCCAGCGGGCACAGCGTATGGGGCTGCCGTCTAGCAGCTCCATCGATCAGTCGTTCCAACCGGCTTCGCCGGTCGGCCGCCGCTCGTGTCGAAAGTAGGGTATGCGCAAGAAGGCCCAGGGTGGCCAGCGGAAGATGTGAATTGATGACGTTGACACGCAATTTCAAACACACTGTGATCGAACGCGTCGAGCGCGATCCTGCGTTCGCCCAGGCACTGCTGGATGAGGCAGCCACTCTTTTTTGAATGGGGAACCTGAAACGGCACGGCTGATCCTGCGCGACCTCGTCAATGCGACGATCGGCTTCGAACAGCTTGCCGCTCTCACCGCCAGGCCGAGCAAGAGTTTGCATCGCATGCTTTCGCCTGCCGGCAATCCCAGCATGGACAACCTCGCCGCAATTTTTCACGCCATTCGCGAACGCCTGAACGTGAGTCTGGAAGCACATTCTGTTGCGACATGACTTACCAGTCCTCCTTGACCGCCATCACCGCATCAGCCGATGCCGCCGACCGCCCCGCCAGCCAGGCCGTGAATGTACCGGCGACGACCACGGCCAGGCAAAGCAGCAGCAGGCGCGCCCAGGGAACGACGAAGTCCATGGTCCAGCGAAAGCTCTGCGGGTTCACCACCTCGACCAGGATGAATCCGGTTCCCAGGCCCAGCACCAGCCCGGCCAGGGCGCCGATCAGGGTCCAGGCGCAGCCCTCGGCGGCCACCAGCCCCAGGATCTGCTTGCGCGTCAGCCCGACATGGGTCAACAGGCCAAACTCGCGCCGCCGTGCCAGCACCTGGGCTGAGAAGCTGGTGGCGACGCCGAACAGGCCGATGCCAATCGCTACCGCCTGCAACCAGTAGGTGACGGCAAAACTGCGGTCGAATATTCGCATCGACGTTGCCCGAAGCTGCGTCGTTGATGCCATTTCCACCAGGCCAGCGAACTGCGGTGCTGCGCCACTGGCCGCATTGCGGCCGAAGCTGTCGAGCTTTTCGCGCAACACGCGGCGCACTTGATCCTCGTTGGTCCCGGGCTGCAGCCAGAGCGCCAGGTCATTGACGCGCTGGTCATCGACCAGCCGCTGGTAGGCGTCACGGTCGATCACGAGCGATCCAAACTGGCGCACGTAGTCGCGCAGCACGCCGGCGACAAAGAGACGCTCGTTGCCCAGGCCACGCGCTCCCGGCATGACCGTCAAGGCTTGTTCGATTCGCTCCGGTACCGTGCCGGGGCGCATGCCGTAGAGATCGACCATCGCCTCGCTGACATAGACCGCGATGTGACCAGCCGGGACTGTCAGCAACGGCCCGACCAACGGCAGTTCTCGCTCTGCGTCCCGAATGGGTCGAGCCAGCAGGACGACCGCCGGCCTGTCTGCGCGCAACTGCAGCGGACGCAGCGTGGTGGCCTGCAGCCGTGCCACACCGGGCGTGGCGACAAGGGTCACCAGCAGTTCGGGCGGCAGGAAAGCGGTCTCGCCGGCCAAAGAGGTAAGGGCCGTGCGCAGGTACAGGTCGGCCGGCAGCACCAGATCGAGCCAATGCGCGACCGAGTTGCGAAAACTCGCCACCATCACGGTGAGCGCAACCGCCAGGCTCAAGGACACAACCACGGCGCTGACGGCCATCGCCGCATCGTGGCCCATGCGACGGCCGCGTTCGACCGCCAGCAGCAGCAGCGGACGCCGCGACAGATGCGGCACCAGCAGCCGATAGATCCGGGCCACGCCGTAGGGCAGGGCCAGCACACCGCCAGTCAGCAGCAGCCCGATGCCCAGGTAGGCGCCCAGCGGCAGCTCGAAGACGGGTGGCAGCATGGCGCAAAGCGCACCGGCGCAGATCAGCAGCAGCCCGGCGGCCGGTCCGCGCGCCGGTCCGGCGCCGAGTCCGCCACCCTTGAGCGTGATGGCGGGCGGCAGGTCCTGCGCCAGACGCGCCGGCCACCAGGCGCCCAGCGTCGCGGCAAGCAGTCCCAGCGCGAAGTAGATCAGCGCGGCCCAGGGTTGCCAGAACAGCGGGGCGGCCAGATCGCGAAAGTAGCCGCCCCCCATGTCGGCTCCCAGCTTGCGCAGCGCCAGTGTCGCCAGCGCCGTCCCCAGGACAATGCCAAGCGCCGAGGCCAGCGCGCCAAAGACACAAGCTTCGGCCAGCACCAGCCTCATGCGTTCGCGCCCAGTGAGCCCAAGAACAGCGAGCAGTGCGAACCGGGGCGCGCGCTGCACGATGCTGAGCGAGAGGACCGAATAGACCAGGAAGGCGCCGGTGAACAGCGCCATCATGGCGAGCACGGTCAGGTTCACCCGGTAGGCGCGTGACAGGCTGTCGCTGCGGCTGCCGCTTTGCGCTGGGTCGACGCTGCTCAAGCCCGGGGGCAACACCAGCGATCTGGCGACCTGCGCCGCATTGGCGCCGCTGCGCAGCCGGACATCGATACGCGAGACCAGGCCGACCCGGTCGAACAGATCCTGCATGGCCGCGACATCCATCACGATCAGCGCCAGCGGGCTGCGCCCTGCGGCAGACTGCGCCGGCGCGCCGGCGCTCGCGGCTTCAGCCACGGTGCCGACCGATCCGCGCACCACCACGCTTTTCAGTTCAAGCCCCGATTGCAGGTAGAGCATCGGCCGATCCGAGTCCTGCAGGTTCTGCGCCGCGTTGACGTCCAGCCCCAGAAGTTCGAACGCGGCCGGGTTGAGAAACGCCGAATCAGGACTGAACAGGACCAGCCTTGACTGGCCTGGAAAGGGCTGCGCGGTCAGGCCCGGCGTGATCGACGCCGCGGCCAGCGGGTCAACCCCGATCACCTGCACCGCGACGCGGCGCGAGCGCTCCGGACTCAGCATATAGGTGCTGAGTTCGAGCACCGGGCTGACCAGTGCGACATCCGGGTGTTTCGCCACCTGCGCCAGAACGCTCTCGTCAAAGCCGGCCTGGACGCCGCGAATCACCAGATCGGGCTGCCCGCTGAGCTCGCGTGCGGCACTTGAGAACTCGCTGATGGCCGAGGCATTGATCAGATGCACTGCAAACGCCAGCGCAACGCCTGAAGCGACGGCCAGCAGGGTGGCCACGCTGCGCCAGGGATGGTGCAGCAGTTCCTGCCAGGAGAAGGTTCTTAGCAGGGCCAGCATGGGCGTTGACGGATCTGCGCGTCAGGCCGCCCAGACCCCGTCGCTGCGCAGATGCAGGATGCGGTCAGCGCGCGCTGCGGCGGTGCTGGAATGGGTCGCCAGCAGCAGGGATGCCTGATGGTCGCGCGCCTGGGCGGCCATCAGATCGATCACCATTGCGGCGTTTGCCGGGTCCAGGTTCCCGGTCGGCTCATCGGCCAGCAGCAGACCGGGACGATGGATCAGCGCGCGCGCAATCGCCACCCGCTGCAACTGCCCGCCCGAGAGCTGCTGCGGCAGATGGGCCGCGAATCGGTCCAGCCCGACCTCCGACAGCGCCTGCTGCACCCGCTGCGGCTCGGACCGTCCGAGCAACATCAAGGGCAGGGCAACGTTTTGGCCGACGTCCAGATGCGGCAGCAGGTGAAAAGCCTGAAACACAAAGCCGAAATGGCGCCGTCTGAGCAGGGTACGCCCGTCGGCATCGAGCTGTCCGAGGTCGGTGCCGTCGATCAAGATGCTGCCGCTGTCCCACTGGTCCAGACCGGCGATGCAATTGAGAAGCGTTGATTTGCCGACGCCGGATTCGCCCATGATGGCGACAAACTCGCCAACGCCGACATCAAACGAGACATCGGCGAAGACCTGGGTCTCGCCGTAACGCTTGCCAAGCCCCTGCACCACCAGCGTCATGACAGCTCCCGTTGCCGGGCGGCACCGCGCACCACTGCCGGCGCCGCGCGAACGGCTGCGCTGGCCAGCGCGAGCAGTTGCTGCAACGCCCCGCGATCGTCACAGGCAACGACCTGGCGCTCGGGCATGGCGCGCAGCCAGGTCAGTTGGCGTTTTGCCAGTTGCCTGGTAGCCGCGATGAAGCGCTGCCGCAACTCGCTCCAGGCCATGCGGCCTTCAAGCGCGTCCCAGACCTGGCGATAACCGACGCAGCGCATCGAAGGCAGGGCGGCGTTCAGGTCGCCGCGTTCATGCAGATGACGCACCTCCTGCACCAGACCGTTCGCCAGCATGGCGTCACAGCGCAGGGCAATCCGCTCGTGCAGCCAGGCCCGGTCACCGGGTTCGAGCGACAGAATCAGGATGCGCGGCCGGCTTGCACTGGCGGCGTCCTTAGGCCGAGCGCCATGCCAGGCCGAGAGAGGCCGCCCGGAGCTGCGATACACCTCCAGCGCGCGTTGAATCCGCTGCGCATCGTTCGGGTTCAGCCGCTTGGCCGTTACCGGGTCGACTCGCGCCAGTTCCTGATGCAGCGCCGGCCAGCCCAGTTGCTGCGCCTGCGCGTCGATTTCGGCGCGCAACTGCGGGTTGGCCGCCGGCATCGGATCAAGGCCTTGCAACAGTGCCTTCAGGTACAGCATGGTGCCCCCGACCAGCAGGGGCGTGCCGCCACGGGAACGAATCTGCGGCATAAGGCGGGCCGCGTCTCTGGCGAAGGCGGCCGCGCTGTAGGACTGAGCCGGGTCCAGGATATCGATCAGGTGATGCCTGACAGCAGCACGTTCCTGCGCGCCTGGCTTGGCGGTGCCGATGTCCATGCCGCGGTACACCTGGGCCGAGTCCATGCTGATGATTTCGACCGCCAGTTGCCCGGCCAGGGCTGCCGCCGCAGCGGACTTGCCTGACGCCGTTGGGCCGACCAGTGTGATCGCGTCGAACATGGATCTCAATGCCTGAGCTTGCCGTGCCAGCGCACCGAGGTCCATGCCACCAGTGCAATCCCGACGCTCCAGAACCAGACCCCGTAGGCCATGGCCGAGGGCGCCGTGTCCAGCCGGGTTCCGAGCCAGCTGCCGATGGCGAAGGCGACCAGCATCATGAAAAACCCGTTCAGAGCCGCGGCGGCGCCGGCCGCCAGCGGAAAGGGGCTGATCGCACCGCTTTGGCCGCAACTCTGGTGCACACCGTGGGCCAGCATGTACAGGTGCATCGGCAGCAGCAGGGCGGCGACATGCTGGACCTCCAACAGGGCCAGCAGACCCATGGAGCTTCCGGCGAGCAGGCTGGCGCCGCCGGCCAGGGCCACGGTGCGTTGCACACCGAACGAACGCAGCAGGCGGCGCGCGACGAAGGTGCCGCAGAAATAGACAAACGACACCGACAGCATCGCCAAACCGTAGCGCTCGACCGACAAGCCCAGCGTCTTGATGAAAACAAAGGACGATGCGGCCAGGTAGGTGAATAGCCCGCCGTAGGAGACGATGCACAGCAGACTGTAGGCACGGAACGTGGGGTGGCGCAGGATGCGCCACCAGGTCAGCGCAAGCGTTCTCGGGCGCAGGGCATCGGGATTGAGCGTCGGATTGGATTCAATGTAGCGCAAGATCACGAGCAACCAGGTGGCCGCGCCGAAGATCGCCACCGCCAGCAGCGTGGAACGCCAACCGATATGGGCCGCGAGCAGGCCGCCAATGATGGGACTCAGGCAGGCAATGACGCCGAGCCCGCTCAGCCCCCAGGACATGGCACGGGCACCGGCTTCGGCCGCATACAGGTCGCGCACGATGGCCCTGGCGCAGACCACCGCCGCGCCCATGCCGGCGCCCTGCAGCACGCGCCAGCCCAGCAACTGCTCGATCGAGGGCGCGAGTGAACTCCCGATCGATGCCAACAGGTAGGCGAACATCCCCCAGAGCAGGATCGGGCGTCGGCCGAAGCGGTCCGACAGCGGGCCCCAGAACAGTTGCGAGCAGCCAAAAGCCAGCAGCAGCGCCGTCAACGTCAACTGGGCCTGCGCCATCGACGCCACAAGGTTGTCGCGCAAGGCGGGAAGGGCCGGCAGGTAGAGGTCGGTGGTGACGGGCTGCAGGCCAAGCAGCAGCGAGAGGAACCAGATCGTCGTGACCGGCGTCATGGACGGTCTCGCAGGCGCGCCATCGCTCGTCAAAGACGTCCCGGCGGAGGGAAGAACGGACATGCGGGGAAGGGTAGCAGATGACACAGCCATCGAATGGTCAAATTAAATTTTACCGTTGAGTCACCGAGCCAATAGAATTCGACGTCACAACCTTCGAGAGGAAAACCATGGAGACCATTCTTCGCAACTTCGGCAACAGCGTTGGTTTGGTGATCCCCAAGCCGGTGCGCGATGCGATGGGCTTGCAAGCAGGCCAAACGGTGCAACTCGAAGCGTCTGAGCAGGGCTTGATGATTCGGCCCACCGCTCGAAAGTACACCCTGCAGGAATTGGTCGCGCAATGCGATCGCAAAGCAGCCATGCCGCCGGAACTGATCGACTGGCAAGGCATGCCGGCGGCAGGGCGTGAGGTATGGTGAGTGCCCGTTTCTTTGAGCGTGGCGATATCGTGCGGGTCAGCCTGAATCCGTCCGTGGACCGCGAGCAGCAAGGCGACATGCGCCCCGCCCTGGTGCTGTCGCCGCGCAAGTTCAACGCACTTGGCAGCGCGCTGGTCGCGCCGATTGCGCAAGGCGGGGACATGGCGCGATTCGCCGGTTTTGCCGTGACGCTGATGGGAACGGGCACCAAGACGCAGGGCGTGGTGTTGGTCAATGCGGTGCGTACGCTGGACCTGGAACAACGCGGTGCGCGCAAAGTCGAAATGGCGCCTGATTACGTTGTCGAAGACGCGCTGGCTCGTTTCCGCACGCTGCTTGAGTAGCCTGCCATAACGGGTTGGACGTTGTTCCGAAGTCAGAGTCCAAACAGCTCGCGCAACGCCTGCCGGTACAGTTCCTGACCGACCCACATCGCGTTGTAGTGCGACGCGCCTTCAACCAGCACCAGGCGTTTCGGTTCGACCGCGGCGTTGAACAGCCTGACCCCGAGTTCGGCCTTGATGGTCGAGTCCTCGGCCGCATGAACGACCAGCAGCGGTGAGCCAATTGCCTTGACTCTTCTGACGGCTTCGAAGCGCTGCGTGATGAAGGCGTTCACTGGTAGCCAACCCCATTTGTAGCTGCTGACGACGTCGGGGATCGAGGTGAAGGCTCCTTCCACCAGCACCCCGCGTTCGTCATCGACCCGGGCCGCGAGTTCAATCGCGATGGCCGCGCCCAGCGAATGCCCGAAGATGTAGCGCGGTCGCTGGCCATGCTGCTGGCGCAGCCAGTTCCAGGCGGCTTCGGCGTCTTCGTAAGCGAACTCCTCGGACGGCAGCACCGGCGTGCTCTTGCCAAAACCTCGGTAATCGATGGCCAGCACCGCGAAGCCGAGCTCCTGCATGCGCCGGATGCGAAAGGCTGAGCCGGTGACATTGAAGCGGGCACCGTGCAGGTAGAGCAGGACCGGCGCCCCCGCCACACCGTCGCTGGCCCACAGGCCATGCAGCCGCACCGGTTCACCGCTCAGGCGCGAGGAAAACTCGATCCACACCGGTTCCATGTCGGCCGACATGGCAGCGCTGTTGCCCCAGCCGCGGTCGCTTGGCTGGAACACCCATTGCCGCTGTTTCTCGTCCAGCGTCGCACAGCCCACGAACAGGGCGGCCAGCAGCAGAAACGCGATCAGCCAGCGAGCGATTCTCATGGCCTGCGCGCCTGCCGCTCCCATCGCGCGTGAAAGCTGTTGCCGCCGATGGGCCTTCGGCCAGGCTCAATAGATGAGGCGTTCAGGGCGAATCTCCTGCAGGATCGTCGTGGCAATTTCCTCGATCGACTTGGTTGTGGTGGAGAGCCAGCGCACGCCGGCGCGGCGCATCATGGCCTCGGCCTCGCTCACCTCCATGCGGCAGTTGTCCAGCGCGGCGTAGCGCGAATTCGGACGACGCTCGCGCCGGATTTCGCTCAGGCGCTCAGGCTGGATGGTGAGGCCAAACATCTTCTTGCTGAAGGGCCGCAGCGCCTCGGGCATTTGCTGCCGTTCAAAGTCCTCCGGGATCAGGGGATAGTTGGCGGCCTTCAGGCCGTATTGCATGGCCAGATACAGACAGGTCGGCGTCTTGCCGCTGCGGCTGACCCCGACCAGGATCACATCGGCCAGGGTCAGATCGCGATTCGACTGTCCGTCGTCGTGTGCAAGAGAAAAATTGATGGCCTCGATGCGGTCGTGGTACTCCTTGCTGCGCGAGGCGTCGGAGAAGCGCCCGACGCGGTGGCTGGACTTGAGGTCGAGCTCAATTTCCAGCGGCTGCACGAAGGTGCCGAACATGTCCAGGAACATGCCGTTGCACTGCTCCTTGATCGCCGCCAGCACCGGCATGTTGACCAGCGTCGAGAAAACAATCGGGCGCTTGCCCTCGGTGGCGGCGGTCTCGTTGATCTGCCGCACCACCTGCTGCGCCTTCTCGACGCTGTCGATGAAGGGCAGGCGCACATGGCGCGGCCTCATTTCAAACTGCGCCAGGATCGCGTTGCCGAACGTTTCGGCCGTGATCCCGGTGCCGTCAGAAACGAAGAAAACCGTGCGCTCGTGCATGTTGGAGAAGCCTTGGAACTGGGGCATTCTGGCATCGAATCGGCGCGCCTGCCCGACCTACAATGGCCGCAACCACCGAACTAGCCGAGCCCCGTGCCACCGAACTGCCCCCGTTTGTGTTCGCCTTGCGACGGCATCGGCGCGGTCGCCAGCCCCTGCCGCTGTGCCGCTGCCTCCCCCGTTTGTCACTTTGGAGCTTCCCCATGTCCGCACTGTTTGAGGCGACCGCCCTGGTCGTGCCGTTTGAACAACTCAGGATGACCGATGTCGAGGTGGTCGGCGGGAAGAATGCCAGCCTCGGAGAAATGATTTCGCAACTGCCGAGCGGCGCCGGCGTTCGCGTTCCCGGCGGCTTTGCCACCACCGCGCACGCCTATCGGCTTTTCCTGGGTCAAGGTGGTTTGGATCAACGCATCGACGCGCTGCTGCGCGAGGTCGATACCGACGACGTTCGCGCCCTGAGCCTGGCCGGCACGCAGATCCGCTACTGGATGCTGCAGCAGCCGATTCCGGCCGACCTGCAACGTGCCATCGAGCAGGCGTTTGCCCGGCTTGAGAACGGGCACCCCGGCGCGAGTTTTGCGGTGCGTTCCTCGGCGACGGCCGAGGACCTGCCCGACGCCTCGTTTGCCGGGCAGCAGGAGACCTTTCTGAATGTCGTTGGCCTGGCCGGGGTGTTGCAGCGGATCAGGCAAGTATTTGCTTCGCTCTACAACGACCGCGCCATCAGCTACCGGGTGCACCGGGGCTTCGACAAGGTTCAGCTGGCGCTGAGCGCCGGTGTGCAACGGATGGTGCGCTCCGACCTTGGCGTGTCTGGCGTGATGTTCACGATCGATACCGAGTCCGGGTTTGAAGACGTTGTTTTCATCACCTCGAGCTACGGCCTGGGCGAGACCGTGGTGCAGGGCGCGGTCAATCCCGACGAGTTCCATGTGCACAAGCCGTCGCTGCGCCGCGGCAAGCGCTCCGTCATCAAGCGTACCTTGGGCTCGAAGCTGATCAAGATGGAGTTTGCGACCGATGAGGAGCGCCAGCAAAGCGGGCAACTGGTTCGCACGCTGGAGGTGGCCGCGGAGCAGCGCAACCGCTACACCCTGAATGAGGCCGAGGTCGAGGAACTGGCGCGCCAGGCGCTCATCATCGAGGAGCATTACGGCCGCGCCATGGACATCGAGTGGGGCAAGGACGGGGTCGATGGCCTGATCTACATTCTTCAGGCCCGGCCGGAAACCGTGAAGAGCCAGCAGCAGAGCAAGGCCGATCTGCGCTTTCGCCTGAAGGCGCGCGGCACGGTGCTGGCGGAAGGCCGCGCGATTGGACAAAAAGTCGGCACCGGTCCGGTCCGTCTGGTGCAAAACGCAGCCGAAATGGACCGCGTGCAGGCCGGCGACGTGCTGGTCACCGACATGACCGATCCAAACTGGGAGCCGATCATGAAGCGGGCTGCGGCAATCGTCACGAACCGCGGCGGACGCACCTGTCACGCTGCGATCATTGCGCGCGAACTCGGCATACCCGCCGTGGTGGGTTGCGGCCAGGCGACCGAGCAACTGAGCGAAGGCATGCTGGTGACAGTCAGCTGCGCCGAGGGCGACACCGGCTTTGTCTACGACGGCCTGATCGAGACCGAAGTGATCGAGGTCGAGCGTGGCAGCCTGCCCGAAATCAAGACCAAGATCATGATGAACATCGGCAACCCGGCGCTTGCCTTTGACTTTGCTCGACTGCCGAACGCCGGCGTTGGACTGGCCCGGCTTGAATTCATCATCAACAACAACGTTGGCGTCCATCCCAGGGCGATCCTGGACTATCCGAATGTCGATGGCGAACTGAAAAATGCGATTGAATCGGTGGCGCGCGGCCACGCCTCGCCGCGGGCTTTCTATGTTGACAAGGTGGCCGAGGGGGTGGCAACCATCGCCGCCGCGTTCTGGCCCAAGCCGGTCATCGTTCGCCTGTCGGACTTCAAGTCGAACGAATACCGCAAGTTGATTGGCGGTTCGCGCTACGAGCCGGAGGAGGAGAACCCGATGCTGGGTTTCCGCGGCGCCGCCAGGTACCTCAGCGCCGACTTTGCTCCGGCCTTTGCCATGGAATGCGAGGCGCTGCGCCGCGTGCGGCATGACATGGGGCTGAGCAACGTCGAGATCATGGTGCCCTTTGTGCGAACCCTGGGGCAGGCGGCCAAGGTGGTCGACCTGCTGGCGCAAAACGGCCTGCGCCGCGGTCAGGATGGTTTGCGCCTGATCATGATGTGCGAGGTGCCGAGCAACGCGATCCTGGCCGAGGAATTTCTGCAGCACTTCGACGGATTCTCGATTGGATCGAACGACCTGACGCAGCTCACCCTCGGGCTGGATCGGGACTCCGGCCTGCCGCTGCTGGCGGCCGATTTCGACGAACGCGACCCGGCCGTGCGGGCCCTGCTGGCGAAAGTGATTGCGGTCTGCAAGAGCCAGGGCAAGTACGTCGGTATCTGTGGCCAGGGTCCGAGCGACCATCCCGATTTTGCCCAGTGGCTGGTTGGCCTTGGCATCGAGTCGATTTCGCTGAATCCGGACACGATCGTCCAGACCTGGCGCGCGCTGGCCAGTCCGGCGTAGCCCCGGGGGTGCTCTGCATCACTTGCACCGGACACGGCGCGGCGAGTGGGGGCGATCACCTATAATGCCCGGCTTTGCCTTGTCGCACCGCGATTCGACGCAGCGGGCGACGTCAACCATAAGGAGAATCCATGCGTCACTACGAGATCATTCTCATGATCCATCCGGATCAGAGCGAGCAGGTTCCGGCCATGCTCGAACGCTACAAGGCCATGGTCAGCGCCGGCGGCGGCCGGGTGCATCGGGTCGAAGACTGGGGCCGGCGCCAGCTGACCTACATGATCAACAAGCTGGCGAAGGCGCATTACCTGTGCGTCAACGTCGAGGCCGAGCAGGCCGTGATGGTCGAACTCGAACATGCATTCCGCTTCAATGACGCCGTGCTGCGGCATCTAACGGTGCAAAAGTCGAAGGCCGAGACCACGCCTTCGCTCATGATGAAATCGGTGGAGCGCGAGGAGAGCCGCAAGGATCAGCGCGCCGAATACGCGGCCCATTCGCCGCGGTGAACCGCGCCGTCTTGATGGCCAAAATTGCGGAGGTCAGACCTCTGAGGCAAACACCGGCTGGCCTGCCGGCCATTGACTTCGAGCTCGAACATGAGTCGGAGATTGAAGAGGCAGGACAGACCAGGGCGGTGAGAGTCAAGGTCAAGGCGATCGCCTTTGGCGCAACCGCCGAGCGGATCGCGCGACAGCCGGTTGGAAGCCAGTGGCAGTTCACAGGTTTCCTCGCAACACCGGGCAAGAGTCAGCGTCTGGTGTTGCACGTTCAGGAATTTCAGTCAGCTTAAAACCCAAGGAGTCCAACATGCCCGGACCAAAACGTTTCAATAACAAGGACAAGCGTCCCAAACGCAATACCCAGTCACTGCTGTTCAAGCGCAAACGCTTTTGCCGCTTCACCGTGACCGGGGTCACCGAGATCGATTACAAGGATATCGACACGCTGCGTGACTTCATCGCCGAGAACGGCCGGATCATCCCGGCGCGCCTGACCGGCACCCGGGCGATTTTCCAGCGCCAGTTGAACACCGCGATCAAGCGCGCGCGTTTTCTGGCCCTGTTGCCGTACAGCGACCAGCATCGCATTTAGGGGGCATCACATGCAAATCATACTTTTGGACAAGGTCGTCAATCTTGGCGGATTGGGCGAAGTGGTGCGGGTGAAAGACGGCTACGCGCGCAACTTCCTGATCCCCGCCGGCAGGGCCCGGCGCGCCACCGAAACGGCGATCAAGGAATTTGCCGCCAAGCGTGCCGAGCTCGAACTGGTTGCGGCCGGGAAACTGGGCGAGGCCCGCGCGCTGGGCGACAAGCTGGCTGGCACCACCATCAAGCTGACGCAGAAAGCCGGTGTCGACGGCCGCCTGTTTGGCTCGGTCACGAACCACGACATCGCCGAAGAGCTCGGCAAGCAGGGCTACAAGATCCTCAAATCTCAGATTCGCCTGCCGGTGGGTCCGATCAAGACGGTGGGCGACACCAAGGTCGGCGTTTCCTTGCACACCGACGTGCTGGTCGACATTACCGTGACGGTGTACGGCGAATCGACCTGATTGAGACGCCGCGAACCGGGGGGCCGCGCAGGTCAAACTGGCGGCCCTAATCGTTTCCGCTGACCGAAGCGGGCCAGAAGCCGCGACTCGCCGGGCCCGCGCCGGCTGGCCAACGGTTGTGCACCGCAAAGGAACCACTTATCCACAGCTTTGTACCGTGACGCGGCGGGCCTCCCGTCGTAGCATTGGGGACTGCATCAGGTTCCCACCATGTCCGCACAACTCTCCGGCTTCCCCCTTCCGAACGGCGACGACGCGATTGCGCATTTACGCATACCGCCGCATTCGATCGAGGCCGAATCGAGCGTCCTGGGCGGCCTGCTTCTTGACAATGGCGCCTGGGACCGGGTCGGCGACCTGCTGCAGGACTCCGACTTTTACCGCTACGAGCACCGGCTGATCTATTCGGCCATCAGCCAACTGGTCAACGCGACGCGGCCGGCCGACGTCATCACGGTCTGCGAGCAACTGCAAAACCTGGGCAAGGCCGAGGAGACGGGTGGCCTGGCCTACCTGAACTCGCTGGCGCAGTACGTGCCGAGCGCTGCCAACATCCGGCGCTACGCCGAAATTGTGCGCGAGCGTTCGATACTGAGAAAACTGATTGGCGCCAGCGACGAGATCGCCACCAACGCCTTCAACCCGCAGGGCAAGGGGATCGACCGGATTCTGGACGAGGCCGAGCAGAAGATCTTCAACATTGGCGAGGAAGGCTCGCGCATGAAGCAGGGCTTCCAGCCCATGAAGTCCCTGGTGGAACAGTTGATGGTGCGGGTCCAGGAGATGTCCGAGAACCCGAACGACATCACCGGCGTGCCGACCGGCTTCATCGACCTCGATCGCATGACCTCGGGATTGCAGGCCGGCGACCTGATCGTGCTGGCAGCGCGTCCCTCGATGGGCAAGACGGCTTTGGCGATCAACATCGCTGAGCATGTGGCGCTGAACGAAGGCTTGCCGGTGGCGGTGTTCTCGATGGAAATGGGCGCCTCGCAGCTGGCGGTGCGCATCGTCGGGTCGATTGGACGGATCGACCAGATGCATCTGCGCACCGGCAAGCTCAAGGCCGATGAATGGCCGCGATTGACCGCCGCGATCGATCGGCTGCACGACATCCCGCTGCACATTGACGAAACAGCGGGACTGACCACCAGCGAGTTGCGCGCCAATGCGCGGCGTCTGGCGCGTCAATGCGGCAAGCTCGGGCTGATCGTGGTCGATTACCTCCAGTTGATGTCCGGCTCGGGCGCTGACGGCGAGAACCGCGCCACCGAGCTTGGTGAAGTCTCGCGCGGCCTGAAGATGCTGGCGAAGGAGTTGCAATGCCCGGTCCTGGCCCTGTCCCAGCTCAATCGCAGCGTCGAATCCCGCACCGACAAGCGGCCGCTGATGAGCGACCTGCGCGAATCGGGCGCGATCGAGCAGGACGCCGACATCATCATGTTCATCTACCGGGACGACTACTACAACAAGGACAGCCGGGAACCCGGCGTCGCCGAGATCATCATTAGCAAGCAGCGCAATGGGCCGACTGGCATGGTGAAGCTCACCTTCATGAAGCAAATCACCCGCTTCGAGAGCCTGGCAAAAGGGACCGCCAGCGACTACTAGGCGCCTACAGCACCTCGCTGGCAAAGTCAGCCAGGCGCGAGCGTTCGCCACGGGCCAGCGTGATATGCCCGCCGTGCGGCCAGCCCTTGAACTTGTCAACGGCAAAGGTCAGGCCGGATGACCCCTCAGTCAGGTAGGGCGTGTCGATCTGCGCCAGGTTGCCCATGCAGATCATCTTGGTTCCCGGCCCGGCGCGGGTGATCAACGTCTTCATCTGCTTCGGCGTGAGGTTTTGCGCCTCATCGATGATGACGAACTTGTTCAGAAAGGTTCGGCCGCGCATGAAATTGAGACTCTTGATCTTGATGCGCGAGCGGATCAGGTCGCTGGTGGCGGCGCGGCCCCACTCGCCGGCGCTGGTGTCGGCCTTGGCCAAGACCTCAAGGTTGTCGTCGAGCGCGCCCATCCAGGGGCTCATCTTCTCCTCTTCGGTGCCAGGGAGGAAACCTATGTCCTCGCCGACGCTGACGGTGGCGCGGGTCATGATGATCTCGGTGTAACGCCGGTCGTCGAGCACCTGGGTCAGCCCGGCGGCCAATGCCATCAAGGTCTTGCCGGCGCCGGCCGTGCCGGTGAGCGAAACAAGATCGATCTCCGGATCCATCAGCAGATTCAGCGCGAAATTCTGTTCGCGATTGCGCGCCGTCACGCCCCAGACGCCGTTCTTGATGTGGTTGTGGTCCTTCAGGGTCTTGAAGACCGCGGTCTTGGCGCGAATCTCAACGACCCGCGCGTGCAGGGCCGGCTCGCCCGGCACCTCGAAGTAAACAAACTGGTTGATCAAAAGCTGCGGAACGATCGGCCCATTGATGCGGTAGAAAGTCGAGCTTCCCTGCTGCCAGCTCTCGACCGTCTTGCCGTGCGTGGCCCAAAAATCCGCCGGCAGCATCAGCCATCCGGAGTACAGCAGGTCGCCGTCCTCCAGTGCCTTGTCGTTCTGATAATCCTCGGCCGGCAAGCCGAGGGCGCGCGCCTTGACGCGCATGTTGATGTCTTTTGACACCAGCACCACGTCGCGTGGCGCCATTTGCTTGCGCAGCGCGTCAACCACGCCAAGAATCTGGTTATCGGCCTTGCCCTGGGGCAGGCTGCTGGGCAGGGAAAAATGCAACGCCTCGGTCTGGAAGAAAAGCTTGCCGCCGGCTTCGCGGTGACCGGTGGCGTCGAGACGCAATCCGCTGCCAATGTCGGGGCCGTGGCGGCCCGCCAGCGCGTCCAGCGTGCGGCTGGCCTGCCGGGCATTGCGCGCCACCTCGGACATTCCCTTCTTGTGGCTGTCGAGCTCTTCCAGCACGATCATGGGAAGGAACACGTCATGTTCCTCAAAACGGAACAGGCACATCGGGTCGTGCATCAGCACATTGGTGTCGAGCACGAACAACTTGGCGACCCCGAGCGCCTTGGCGCGCGGCGCCTTGTTCGACGCCAGCCTGGCTGGCTCGCCCTGCGCTTTGCGCGCCGGCGCCTCTGTCTCCAGCGCGGCGCGCTCCGGTTGTCGCGCCACCACGCGACCCGGTATTTCCAGCGGAAAGACGACGGCACCGGCGTGAGCCTTGACTGCCTCGGGCAATGTCACAAAAGGTGATGCCGCGACCGGCCCATGCGCCTCAGGGACTTCGGTCTTTGGGGCCAGGCGCGACGGCCGGGTCGATTCGAAAACTTGATTGGAGAGCAGGGTGGCGCGTTTGGCGGGGGCAGGCGGCAGGGGCATGGAGCAGCGTGGGGATGAAACTCAGGTCCGAAAAACGACAAAGCCGCCTTGGGGCCAAGGCGGCTTTCGTTGCTCGGGCAGGCTGGCGTGGGTCAACACCATGCGGCCATTATGCATGAGGCCCTCGGTCAGGCTACAGCGACCCTTGGCGCAGGCTCAGCCTGTCTTTTCAGCTGTTTGACGGCTTTCAGCACTTCGTCGACATGACCCGGCACCTTGAGGCCGCGCCATTCGTACTTGAGGACCCCGTCGGCGCCGATCAGAAAGGTGCTGCGCTCGATCCCCTTGACCTTCTTGCCGTACATGATCTTGTTCTTCACGACGCCAAACATGTGGCACATTTTTTCTTCGGAGTCGGCAATCAGCTCAAACGGAAGTTCAAGCTTTTGCTTGAAATCCTCGTGGGACCTCATGTTGTCGCGCGACACGCCAAACACACTCGCGCCGGCCTTCACGAAGTCCTTGTACTTGTCGCGGAACTGCATCGCCTCGGTGGTACAGCCCGGCGTGTTGTCCTTCGGGTAGAAGTACAGGATGACGGTCCGTCCGAGGTGCGATGTGTTGGATACCTTGCCGCCCCCCGTCGCAACTGCTTCAAATTCCGGGATGAGCTTGTTGACTACGATTGTCATAGGAACCAGACTTTTTCTGACAGGACGATGCCGCCGGGAATTGCAACGCTCGGCTTCGGCTGAAGGAGCGCACAACTTGAGTGGCTCATTTTAACTCGAACCGACCTCTTCAGGTCTGCGCCTCGAGCAACAGGGCCGCCACCACGTGCCGGCCTTCGCCGGCCAGGATGTTGTAGGTACGGCAGGCGGCCTGCGTGTCCATGGTTTCGACGCCAATGCGCCGGTTCATCAGTTCCTGCAGCCAGGACGGCCTGGGAAAGCGCAGCCTGGCGCCGCTGCCGAACACGACCAGCTCCGGCGCCAACTCTGCCAACTGGGTGAAATGCGAACTGTCCAGGTCTTCAAAACGACGGCACGGCCAGGCCAGACGCTCGCCGCGCGAGCCGATCACGAGGCTCGCGGTGACGCGCTCGGCGCCGAGCGCGATCCAGCCCGGACCATAGCCGCTGATCACTGGCACGTCGAACCTGTCGGGTTGAAGTTTCATCGAGGATTCGCGCCTGCACGGCGCGAGCGCGGTGAGGAACTATGGTCAAATTATAGGTCTCGCGCAGTCCCTTTCCCATCTTGAGAATCATCGAAAAATCGGCCAAGCTGGCCAACGTCTGTTACGACATCCGTGGTCGGGTGCTTGATCGCGCGCGCCTGATGGAGGAAGAGGGGCACAAGATCATCAAGCTCAACATCGGCAACCTGGCCGTGTTCGGTTTTGATTCGCCCGAGGAAATCCAGCAGGACATGATCCGCAACCTGCCCCATGCGGCAGCCTATTCCGACAGCAAGGGCATTTTTCCGGCGCGCAAGGCAGTGATGCACTACACGCAGCAGCTCGGCATCAGGGACGTGGCGCTGGACGACATCTACCTTGGCAACGGCGCCAGCGAGTTGATTGTGATGGCGATCAGTGCCCTGCTGAACGATGGCGATGAGCTGCTGCTGCCTGCGCCCGACTACCCCCTGTGGACGGCGGCCGTGAGTCTTTCCGGCGGCACGCCGGTCCATTACCTTTGCGATGAAGCAGCCGGCTGGATGCCGGATCTGGATGACATCCGGGCCAAGATCACAGCCAAAACCAAGGGGTTGGTGATCATCAACCCGAACAACCCGACCGGCGCCGTCTATTCGCCGGCCACGCTGCAGGTGATGGTCGATATCGCGCGGCAGCACGGCCTGGTCATCTTTTCCGATGAGGTCTATGACAAGGTGCTGTACGACGGCGCCCGCCATACCGCGGTCGGCAGCCTGTCCGAAGACGTGTTGACCTTGACCTTCAATTCGCTGAGCAAGAGCTACCGCTCCTGCGGCTACCGCGCCGGCTGGGTCGTGGTCTCGGGCGACAAGACCGGCGCGCGCGACTACATCGAGGGCCTGACCATGTTGTCCTCGATGCGCCTTTGCGCCAATGTTCCTGGGCAATCGGCGATCCAGACCGCGCTCGGCGGCTACCAGAGCATCAATGACCTGGTCGGCGAGGGGGGAAGGCTGCGCCGCCAGCGCGACCTGGCCTATCAATTGATCACGGCGATTCCGGGTGTCAGTTGCGTCAAGCCGCAGGCGGCGCTCTACATGTTCCCGCGGCTCGATCGAAATATCTATCCGATCGATGATGACCAGGACTTCATCGACGAACTGCTGCAGGAGACCAAGGTGCTGCTGGTGCAGGGGACCGGTTTCAACTGGCCGACGCCGGACCATTTCAGGATCGTTTTCCTGCCACACGAAGATGACCTGCGCGACGCGTTGGGTCGCATCGCGCGTTTTCTGCAGCGTTACCAGCGCCGCCACGCCCGCTCCAGCGCCCGGGCCGAACCGCAGCTTGTTGCACCATGAGTTCGATTTCGGTTACGCCGATCCAGGTCGGCCTGCTCGGCATAGGTACCGTCGGCAGCGGTGTCTTCAATGTGCTGGCGCGCAATCGCGCCGAGATCCTGCGGCGCGCCGGCCGCGACATTCGGATTTCGATGGTCGCTGACCTTGATGTCGAGCGGGCGCGCTCGATCGTGGGCGACGCTGCCAGGGTGGTCGGAGATGCACGCGCGGTCATCAACGACCCGGATATTGACATCGTGGTCGAACTGATCGGTGGCTATGGCATCGCCCGGCAACTGGTGCTGGAGGCGATCGCCGCCGGTAAGCATGTGGTGACCGCGAACAAGGCGCTGCTGGCCGTGCACGGAACCGAAATCTTTGCCGCGGCCTCAGCGCGCGGCGTGATGGTCGGCTTCGAGGCGGCGGTGGCCGGCGGCATTCCGATCATCAAGGCGCTGCGCGAGGGCCTGACGGCGAACCGCATCGAGTGGATCGCCGGCATCATCAATGGCACAACCAATTTCATTCTGAGCGAGATGCGCGACAAGGGGCTGGAGTTTGGCGTGGCGCTGAAGGAAGCGCAACGCCTGGGCTATGCCGAGGCCGACCCGCGTTTTGATATCGAGGGCATCGATGCCGCGCACAAGGCGACGATCATGAGCGCCATCGCCTTTGGCATCCCGGTGCAGTTCGACAAGGCCTATGTCGAGGGCATCACCGAACTGCAGTCGCTCGACATCAAGTACGCCGAGCAACTGGGCTACCGCATCAAGCTGCTCGGCATCGCCAAGCGAGTCGCTCATGGCGTCGAGTTGCGGGTTCATCCCTGCCTGGTGCCGGCCAAGCGTCTGATCGCCAACGTGGAAGGGCCGATGAACGCCGTCATGGTGCACGCCGATGCGGTCGGGACCACGCTTTACTACGGCAAGGGCGCCGGCAGCGAACCGACCGCGAGCGCGGTGATTGCCGACCTGGTCGACATCACGCGGCTGCACGCTGCGGACGTTGCGCACCGGGTGCCGCACCTGGCGTTTCACCCCGACGCCATGAGCGACCTGCCAGTGCTTGCCATGGGCGAGGTCGTGACCAGTTTCTACCTGCGTCTGCGGGTCGCCGACGAGGCCGGCGTGCTGGCCCGGGTTGCCACCATCCTGGCCGGCGCAGACATCAGCATCGACGCGGTGCTGCAGCGCGAAGCGACGCAGGGCGAGGATCAGACCGACTTGATCATCCTGACGCACGACTGCAAGGAGTCGCGCATGAATGGCGCGATCGCCACCATGCAGGCCCTGCCTTCGGTGCGCTCGCCGATCATCCGCATTCGCAAGGAAAACCTGAACTAGCGGTCCGGCGCACACCGCTCGAATCCAAATCATGCGCTACATCAGCACCAGGGGACGATCCGCGCCGCGGCCGTTCTGCGACATCCTGCTGGAGGGCCTGGCGCCGGACGGTGGCCTCTACCAACCGGTGCGCTATCCGCGCGTCAGCGCGGAGCAGCTGCAGCGCTGGCGCGCTCTGCCGTATGCCGATCTGGCGTTCGAGATCCTGTCGCTCTACATCGACGACATTCCAGCTGCCGACCTGCGTGCAATCTGTGCCCGGACCTACACCGCCGAGGTGTTCGGAACATCGGAGATCGCCCCACTCAGAGAGCTGAAAGAGCCCTCACCCCAACCCTCTCCCGGGGGGAGAGGGAGTGAACCATCCGGCGAGCTGTACCTGTTGGCGCTCTCGAACGGGCCGACGCTGGCCTTCAAGGACATGGCGATGCAGCTGCTGGGCCAGTTGTTCGAATACGAACTGGCGCGGCGCGGCGAAACGCTCAATATCCTGGGCGCCACCTCGGGCGACACCGGCAGCGCAGCCGAGTACGCGATGCGCGGCAAGCAGCGGCTGCGGGTTTTCATGACTTCGCCGCACGGTCGCATGAGCCCGTTCCAGCAGGCGCAGATGTTCAGCCTGCAGGACGAGAACATCCACAACATCGCGATCCGCGGTGTGTTCGACGACTGCCAGGACATCGTCAAGTCGGTTTCGGGCGACCTGGAATTCAAGCGGCGCATGCGCGTTGGCACGGTCAATTCGATCAACTGGGCGCGCCTGCTGGCGCAGGTGGTCTATTACTTTGCCGGTTACTTCCAGGCGACTGGCTCGGGCTCGGGCCCTCACCCCAGCCCTCTCCCGGAGGGAGAGGCGGGCATGCCGCGCAAGGTCAGCTTTGCCGTGCCTTCAGGAAACTTTGGCAATGCCTGCGCCGGGCATGTGGCGCGCATGATGGGTCTGCCGATTGATCGCCTGGTGGTGGCCAGCAACGAGAACGACGTGCTGGACGAGTTTTTTCGCACCGGTGTCTACCGGGTCCGCGCCAGCGCCGATACCCTTCAGACTTCGAGCCCGTCCATGGACATCTCCAAGGCGTCGAATTTCGAGCGCTTCATCGCCGACCTGCTCGGGCGCGATGCTGAGCGCGTGAGTCAACTGTTTGGCGAAGCCCTGGCCGGCAGCGGACGCTTTGACCTGAGCCAGGACCCGGTATTCGCGCTGGCCGCGACCCACTATGGCATGGTCAGCGGGCGCAGCACGCACGCCGATCGGCTGGCAACCATTCGAGACGCCTACCAGCGCTATGGCGTCATGCTCGACCCGCATACCGCTGACGGCCTGAAGGTGGCGCGCCAGTACCAAAGGCCCGGTGTGCCCATGGTGGTGATGGAGACCGCGCTGCCGATCAAGTTTTCCTCCACGCTGGTGGAGGCGCTGGGACATGCGCCGGAACTTCCGGCGCAGCTCGCCGGACTTGAAGAACTGCCAAGAAGAGTGGTCGTGATGGATGCCGACGCCGGGCAGGTCAAGGACTACATTGAGCGCCATGGCCACTGAGATGCCACCGGACAAGGCGCTGCGCCCGGCAGGCACGCCCCTGCGCTCGCTCGATGATGCAGTTGCCGAGTTGCTGTCCCAGGCGCAGCCCCTGGGCCCGGCCGAATCGGTTTCAACATTTGATTCCGACGGCCGGGTGCTGGCGCAGGACTTGGTGTCGGAATTGAGCGTGCCGGCCCGCGACAACAGCGCGATGGATGGCTATGCCGTGCGCTGCGCCGACGCGCCGGTTGTTGGTGCTGTGCTGCGCGTGACGCAGCGCATTGCTGCCGGCAGCATCGGACGCCCAATCGGGCCCGGGGAAGCGGCACGTATCTTCACTGGTGCTCCGATTCCTGCTGGCGCCGACGCTGTGGTGATGCAGGAGCAGTGCGAGCGCACTGGTGACGATCAGGTCTTGCTGCAGCGGGTTCCCCTGCCTGGTCAATGGATCAGACGGGCGGGCGAGGACGTCGAGCTGGGTTCGCTTGTGCTTGCAGCGGGTACCAGGCTCACGCCGGCGTCGCTCGGGCTGGCGGCGAGCATTGGTTACGCTCGCCTGAGCGTTGGAAGACGGCCCCGGGTCGCGCTGTTTTCGACTGGCGATGAACTGGTCATGCCGGGGACTGTGGCGCCGGCAAATTTGCCGCCCGGATCCATCTTCAATTCGAACCGCTATTTTCTGCGCTCGCTGTTGCAGCGCCTTGGCTGTGAGGTCACTGACATGGGCGTGGTGCCGGATCGGCTGCAGGCGACGCTGGAGGCGCTGCAGACAGCGGCCGCCGCGCATGATCTGATCCTGACCAGCGGTGGCGTGTCGGTCGGCGAGGAGGATCACGTCAAGCCCGCTGTGTCCCAGTTGGGCGAACTCAGCCTCTGGCAAATCGCCATCAAGCCGGGCAAGCCGTTCGCCTACGGACGCGTCGGTGCCGCGCAATTCATCGGCCTGCCCGGCAATCCGGTGTCGAGCTTTGTCACCTTTGTGCTCCTGGTGCGCCCGTTCCTGCTGCGCCTACAAGGTGCCACCCAGTTAACTGTGCCGAGTCTGTCGATGAAGGCGGGTTTTCGCTGGGACCGTCCCGACTCGCGGCGTGAATTCCTGCGCGCCCGCTACCGTGCGGACGGCGCACTGGAGCTGTTCGCGAACCAGAGTTCAGGAGTCCTGACCTCCACCGTCTGGGGTGACGGTCTGGTCGACAATCCGCCGCGGCGCAGCATCGCGCCGGGCGACGAAGTGCGGTTCATTCCCTTTGCCAGCCTGCTGGGCTGAAACCATGAACCTGACGCTTCGGTACTTTGCATCGGTCCGCGAGGCGATCGGATGCGGATCCGAGCCGCTGCAAAGCGACGCCAGAACCGCTGCCGAGTTGCGTGACGAGCTGATCGCCCGAGGCGGTGCATACGCCGCAAGTCTGGCCCGCGGCAAGGCTTTGCGCGTGTCCCTGAATCAGGTCATGTGCGACGAAGCTGCTGCACTTGTTGACGGCGACGAAGTCGGATTCTTCCCGCCAGTCACCGGAGGCTGAGGAGCACAACGGCCGGACGCTGGCCGGTCGCAATCGCCGGATGCCACAATTCGCGCATGGACAAGCCCCGGGTTTCCATTCAAGCTGGCGATTTTGATCTGACTGCCGAGGTGGCGGCGTTGCGCGCGCAGGACACTGGCGTCGGCGCGGTCTGTGCCTTTGTTGGCACGGTACGGGACCGCAACGACGGGGCGCAGGTCTCTGCCATGGAGTTGGAGCATTACCCCGGCATGACCGAGCGCGCTATCGAGGCGATGATCAAAGAGGCGCAGGCCAGGTTCGACATCCTTGGCGTGCGCGTCATTCACCGGATTGGCCTGTTGTATCCACTCGATCAGATCGTTCTTGTGGCCGTCACCTCGGCGCATCGCGGCGAGAGCTTCCGCGCCTGCGAGTTCCTGATGGACTACCTGAAAACCCAGGCGCCGTTCTGGAAGAAAGAGCAGACGCCCGAGGGCGCGCGCTGGGTCGATGCCCGCAGCGGTGACGACTCTGCGCTGGCCAAATGGGGTGTTCAGGCGCGCAACGCCTGAGCCGGACCTTGGTCTCTCGCAGTCCCCGATTGATGAGTCCGCAACCAAGGCTGGCAAGTCAGCTCTCGGCCGAGGCGTCGCGATCGCTTGCCGCACTGGAGCGCTTGCGTCTGGAGTTCCAGCCCGCAGCGGCGGACAGGAAGTTGGCGCTTTTGAAACGACTCGCGCGCGCCAGCCTGCGCAGTTCGCGCGCAGTCATGCGCCTGCACGAAGCCCTGTGCTTCATGCGGGCTTACCCCGACAACGCGGCGCTGCTGGCGCAGGTGCAAGCCATGCTGGACGGCTTTGCCAGTCGCGCCGACCTGCGCGCGCAACGCAGGTCACTGGCCGATAGCGGCATCGCCGGCACGCCGATCCATTCCCGCTTTTTCGCCGGACAAGCGCAATGGTTGGCGCAACATTGGCCGGACCGGCTGCGCCTGGATCGCAGCGACGCGGGAACCGAAGCGCGTATCGCGCGCGCCTTGCCGCCCCTGCTGACAGCCGCCGAGTTGCAGGCATTGGTCGAGCTCAAGCTGCCGGGGTACGCAGCGTTTGACCGCCTGCGCGGCAAGCGCGATACCGACGCCGTGTTCTTGCTGCGGCGCATCGCTGCGATGCCGGGCAACGGGTTCACGCGCGAGGCCTATGTGGACACCATCGATGCAAGCTTCGTGCTGGCAGCGGGGCCTGACACGCCATCGCGGACCAGCGCCTGTTTCGCCGCGGCAACCATCGCGTTTCGGACTGCGGCGCCGACGCGCGCGCGCCCCGACCTGCGTGGTGAAATGGCGCGGGCGCCCCGCTCGGTGCGCCGGATGCCGGTGCGCGACGCTGAGGCGATTATCAACCTGGCTCGCGGCGCGATGGTGACACGGGCTCGCTCGCTCGAGGCATTCTCGTTCGCCGAAGCGCGTGACGCGTGGCTCGTCGACGCTGGCGATGGGCTGGCGATCGCGCTGATCGGAGTCATCCCGCAGCGGCGCCACGCCCTTGCTTCGTACTACGGTGGCCTGTTGCTGCGCAACGGAGTTCCTATCGGCTACCTGCAATCCGACATCGTGGGCCGCAGCGCGGCGCTGTCGTTCAACACCTTCGATACCTTTCGTGGCGGCGAAGCGGCGTTTTGCTTGGCACGCTGGCTGGCGGCGCTCAGGCACCTGTTTGGCACCACGTCGTTCAGCTTCGATCCGTACCAGCTCGGACAAGACAACGATGAAGCGCTTGAATCGGGCGCCTGGTGGTTCTATGCCAAGCTCGGTTTCCGGCCACGCGATGCGGCCACGCTCAGGCTGGCGCGCGAGGAGCTGGAGCGCGTGCAACGCCGAGCGCGTCACCGCACCAGCCCAGCCAGGCTGCGCCGCCTGGCCCGCTGCCACTTGTTCTTCGACCTCGATCCGGCGTTCCCGCACCCGCTGGTTTCGTTATCCGAATTGGGATTGTGCTGTGGCGCCGCACTGTCCGAACGGGCGGGTTGGGACCGGGAGCGTGCTGTCGATGAAACCAGTTCCGAGTTGCTGCGCGCTTGTGGATTACAGACGCTGCGCGGCTTTTCGCCGGATCAGCGCGAGGCTTGGCGCCGGCTCGCGCCCATCCTTGCGCTGCTCGACCTCGGCGCATGGCGGACCGACGAGCGCAGCGCCCTGGTGCAGCTGGCCCGCGCCAAGGGCGGGCGCAGCGAACGTGACTTCCTCGCGAGTTACCTGGCGCACCCGAAACTGGATGCGGCGATCCGCGAGCGCTTTGGCGAGCGCTTCGGTAGGTGAATGTCGCGCGTGTGCACGCTGCGACGACTCATGCGGTTTTGCGTTCAGAGATTCAGGCCAATGGCCCGGTCTGAGCGAGATCAGGCCGGCAGGGCACTCAGCTCCGAGAATGTCCCCCGGCCTTCGGCCTCCTCCTTTATTTCGCTGCGCTGAGCGCCCCACCGGCCTGATCCTGCAGGCGTGGTGGGCGCGCGGTGTGCCAACGACGCGCGCTGCCAAGGAGGCTGGGTGGGCGGCGCAGCGAAGTAGAGGAGGAGGGGCGGGCGTAGCCCGTTCCGGGGGACATGAGCAGCGTCGCCCACCCAGCCTCCTTGGCTTGCCAAGGCCATCACCCCAGTTCTTGTTTTTCGAAGGCGACTCAGGCCGTAACGTTGTGCCTGCGAAGCTGCGCAGTGGAGGCCTGAGTTTGAGTCGCCTGCGCTGCGCAGTTGCACAGGCGCTTACGCTACGGCGACTCAGTTCAGGTAACGCGGCTTCTGGCTCGCCAGCTCCTGTGATGCGCCCGTCGCGGCCAAGTCAGCGCCGGTCGAGACATCGCCCCAATGGGCCTGGGCAAAGCATTTCTTCAGCATGTGAATGAAACTGTGCGCCAGCGAGAGATCCGCCACCATGCGCAGGCTGCGTGGCTCCGCCGGGGCTTTCGGCGGTTCCGAGAAAACCACTTCGAGCTGATCGTTCTTCAGCGGCGTGAAACTGATGTCGGTCACCAGCAGGGGCTCGACCCCAAGTGGCAGATTCCGCACGTCGCTGTCGTAGGGCGTGGCAAAGTCCGCCTGCTTCAGTGCTTCCGAGCCTTGGAACTCGGACATCAACTGCCGCGTCTGCTCATCGGCGCCGATCAGGTGGCTGGTGTCGGGCGAGCCGCTCTTGGCCAACTGGTCGGCCACCACCTTCTCCAGCATCGGGATCAGTCGCAGCGACATGCGCCGCGTCAGCCACAATCTGAACTCATCGGCGGTCGTGCTCTTGATGCGCACCAGGATCCGGTCCTGCTCGCGCACGTGACTTAACGACAGTTGATGAATCTGCATGAGCTTGATTCTAGTCAGGAGGCGTTGACCCGCCGTCTTGAAAATCGCCCAAAGCGCCTCACGTTCCTTCAAAGGGTCGGACTGACCCATGTCAGGCTTGGGGCATGTTGGGCCAAGCGTGCACGGCCATCTGGAGGAAATTCATGCGAACCGACAAACTCACCACCAAGTTCCAGGAAGCGCTGGCCGACGCGCAGTCGCTGGCGCTTGGCAACGACCATGCCTACATCGAGCCGGCGCACATGGTCGCTGCCATGCTGCGGCAAGACAGCGGGCCAGCCAATGTGCTGTTGCGCGCTGGCGTCAACAACAGCGGCCTGCTGGCGGCAGCGGACAGCGCCATCAAGCGCCTGCCCCAGGTGCAGGGCCAGGAACAGGTGCAGGTTGGGCGCGATTTGACGGCGCTGCTGCAGCAGACCGAAAAGGAGTCGATCAAGCGGTCCGACCAATTCATTGCCGGCGAGCTGTTCTTCCTGGCGCTGGCCGACCACAAGGGTGAGACCGGCCAGATGGCCAGGGCCAACGGCCTCTCGCGCAAGGCGCTGGAGGCCGCCATCGAGCAGGTGCGCGGCGGCCAGAGCGTGAACAGCGCCGACGCCGAAGGGCAGCGCGAGGCGCTGAAGAAATACTGCCTGGACCTGACCGAGCGCGCGCGCCAGGGCAAGCTCGACCCAGTGATCGGCCGTGACGATGAGATCAGGCGCGCGATCCAGGTGCTGCAGCGGCGCACCAAGAACAATCCCGTGCTGATCGGCGAGCCCGGCGTGGGCAAGACGGCCATCGTCGAAGGTCTGGCGCAGCGCATCGTGGCCGGCGAGGTGCCGGAGTCGCTGAAAGGCAAGCGTGTGCTGGCGCTGGACATGGCGTCGCTGCTGGCCGGCGCCAAGTACCGCGGCGAGTTCGAGGAACGGCTGAAAACGGTGCTGAAGGAACTGGCCAAGGACGAAGGCCAGACCATTGTCTTCATCGACGAGTTGCACACCATGGTGGGCGCCGGCAAGGCCGAGGGCGCGATCGACGCCGGCAACATGTTGAAACCGGCGCTGGCGCGCGGCGAGCTGCATTGTGTCGGCGCGACCACGCTGGACGAATACCGCAAGTACATCGAAAAGGACGCCGCGCTGGAGCGGCGCTTCCAGAAGATCCTGGTCGGTGAGCCCACAGTGGAGGCGACCATCGCCATCCTGCGCGGCCTGAAGGAGCGCTACGAGGTGCACCACGGGGTCGAGATCACCGATCCGGCGATCGTCGCCGCCGCCGAACTCAGCCAGCGCTACATCACGGACCGCTTCCTGCCCGACAAGGCAATCGACCTAATGGACGAGGCCGCGGCCAAGATCAAGATCGAGATCGACTCCAAGCCCGAGGTGATGGACCGGCTGGACCGGCGGCTGATCCAGCTGCAGATCGAACGCGAGGCGGTGCGGCGTGAAAAGGACGAAGCGTCGCAGAAGCGCTTTGAGTTGATCGAAGAGGAGATCGGCAGGCTCAAGCGCGAGATTGCCGATCTGGACGAAATTTGGCGCGCCGAGAAGGCGCAAGCCCAGGGCAGCCAGCAGGCGCGCGAGGCGATCGACAAGCTGCGCCAGCAGGTCGAGGAGCTGACGCGCAAGGGCGACTTTAACAAGGTGGCCGAGCTGCAATACGGCCGGCTGCCGGAGCTGGAGAAGCAGTTGCGCGAAGCCCAGGCGAAGGAGGCTCACAAGGGCGACAAGGGGTCACCCAGGCTGTTGCGCACCCAGGTCGGCGCCGAGGAAATTGCCGAGGTGGTGGCACGCGCCACCGGCATTCCGGTGGCCAAGCTGATGCAGGGCGAGCGCGACAAGCTGCTGCAGATGGAACAGAAGCTGCACGAGCGCGTCGTCGGCCAGGACGAAGCCATTCTTGCGATCGCCAACGCGATCCGGCGCTCCCGTGCCGGCCTGTCGGATCCGAACCGGCCCACCGGCTCCTTTCTGTTCCTCGGTCCCACCGGAGTCGGCAAGACCGAGCTGTGCAAGGCGCTGGCGTCGTTCCTGTTCGACAGCGAACAGCACCTGATCCGCATCGACATGAGCGAGTTCATGGAGAAGCATTCGGTCAGCCGCATGATCGGCGCGCCACCGGGCTACGTCGGCTACGACGAGGGCGGTCACCTGACCGAGGCGGTGCGGCGCAATCCGTACAGCGTGGTGCTGCTCGATGAGGTCGAGAAGGCCCATAGCGACGTATTCAATGTGTTGCTGCAGGTGCTGGAGGACGGCCGCTTGACCGATGGCCAGGGGCGCACGGTGGATTTCAAGAACTGCGTCATCGTGATGACCAGCAACATCGGTTCACCCATGATCCAGGCCATGGTCGGGCGCGACGCTGAGGAGATCAAGGACGCGGTCTGGGGCGAATTGAAGAACCATTTCAGGCCGGAGTTCCTGAATCGCATCGACGAGACCGTGGTGTTCCACGCGCTGGACGCCAAGCACATTGAGGCGATCGCGCGGATCCAGCTTGGATTCCTGCAACAGCGGCTGCAGAAGATGGAGTTGCAACTCGACGTCTCGCCCGCCGCGCTGGCCGAACTGGCCAAGGTCGGTTTCGACCCGGCGTACGGCGCGCGCCCGCTCAAGCGCGCGATCCAGCAGCGGATCGAGAACCCGCTGTCCAAGCTGATCCTCGAAGGCAAGTTTCCGCCCAAATCGGTGATTCCGGTCAGCGTCGATCCAGTGCGCGACCCGGGCGTGTTCAAGTTCGAGCGGGTGGTGCATTGATACGAATTCGCTGGTGACCGTGCGAATAGGCTCGTCGTTCGGTCTGATCTGTTCCAGCGCAGCGAACGAAGCCTGGATCGAGCACCCCAGGGCA